>NZ_JAKSDZ010000015.1 GCF_023509475.1 Aestuariirhabdus haliotis
TTTTTGAAAGGTCTCGACCTTACTGCAAAGGCGTGTCGCGATTCTGAATTCGCCTGAAAGCCAGAGTTCATCTGAATTAATCAGAGGTGCCCTAGAATACGCAATGCTTGGCGTAATCGGTGGCTTCGTTAGCGGTCCAGTCTCCCTTGGGCTTTTCCTTCAGGTTATTGCACCAGCCTTCACTGCCAATTTCCGGTGAACAGGCCGTGGTGGTTAATGCGAATGCCAGGGAGAGGGCAAGTGCGGATAAGAATCGCATGGTCGTCGTTCCTTCAAGTGAGTTGGTCGTTGTGTGGATCATTATAAGAAGCGCATGACGTCCTGGCAGGCCTCTTTGTTGCGTCAGTGATACCATATTCGGATACACTGCATAAATAGAGTGGCAGCAGGCAAACAAAATGGCCAGCGGAAAACCCGGGAAAGTTCCAGTAAAGGCGCAAACGGCACAAGACAGTGTGCTGGGCTCTGATGAGGCGATGTTATGTCCGATGCTCGATCATCTGGATGCCGGTACCGCGAGCGAAGATGCCTGGCTGGAAGTGATCGCCAAAATGGAGCAGGTCTATTCCGAGCTGATCACGCACCAGGTTGCACTGGAGGAGAAGAACACCGAGCTTGAGAGCGCTTATCAGTTCATCTCCAGTGTACAGACGGCGATGACCGACCTGTTGCTGGTTTGTGATGAAAACGAACTGGTATGCCAGGTTAACCGGGCACTGGAGAAATTCACCGGCCTGCAAGAGTCCGAACTGTTGGGGCAACCGTTAAGCGGACTGTTCTGTGAAGAGTCTCAATCCTTGCTACGTGACCTGTTGAAACGAATTCCCCTGGCCCCCGTGTATGACTGTGAACTCAATATCAAAGGGCGCTATGGTCGGGTGCCTCTGTCCATCAACGGTGCCCGCCGCTCGGACAACCCGGATAGCCCAGGTGGGGTGGTATTGATTGGGCGTCATATCGGTGAGTTACGGCGTGCCTACGATGAGCTGAACCGAAGCCATGCCGAACTGAAGCTGGCCCAGCAACAGTTGATCGGTTCCGAGAAAATGGCGTCCCTGGGCCGCCTGGTGGCGGGGGTGGCTCACGAGCTCAATAATCCGGTTAGCTTTGTCTATGGCAATACCCATGCCCTGGAAGGCTACAGCAAACGCTTGCAGGCTTTTTTTGATGGCCTGGATAACGCCGAAAATGCTCAGAAAATACAACAGCTGCGCGAAGAGCTGCGCATCGACCGCCTGATCGATGACCTGCCCAGTTTGCTCGAAGGTTCGCTGGAAGGCGTGGAACGGGTTCGGGACATTGTCTCCGACCTGCACCAGTTTTCCTCCGGCGCCGAGCAGACCAAAGCCCCCTACGACCTGGTGCGGGTGATCGAAACGGCCGTACGCTGGGTGTCCAGGGATCTGGACGATCGAGTCCAACTCGATATGCCCGCTTCGCTGACCTTGCAGGGGCATGCCGGACACGTACAGCAGCTGCTGATGAATCTGCTGCAAAATGCGCTCGATGCGGTGGAGAATGAACCCAATCCCCTAATTCTAATCAAGGTAAGCCTGGTGCAAGATCAGGTACTCTGTACCGTACAGGACAATGGCCCGGGCATCGACGATACGGATCTGCCACACCTGTTTGAGCCCTTCTTTACCACCAAGGAGATTGGCAAGGGCACCGGTCTGGGTCTGGCCCTGAGTTATAACTTTGCTCTGGAGCAGGGTGGAGACTTGCAGGCGGATAACAATCCGCAACGGGGGGCACTGTTTACTTTGACGCTGCCGCTGAACTAAGGAGGGGGGATGGCTAACTTCAATATGCTGTGGTTGCAATCCAGTGGTTGCGGTGGCTGCACCATGTCGCTGTTGTGCGCCGAGTCGCCTCCACTGTTTGAGCAACTAAGCTGGCAGGGCATTAATCTGTTGTGGCATCCGGCCCTTAGCGAAGCCAGCGGACAGGAAGTGCAAAGCTTGTTATCGGATCTGGAGCAGGGCCGCGAATCACTGGACCTGCTTTGTATCGAAGGCGCCGTCGCGCAAGGCCCCGATGGCACCGGTGATTTCAGCCGACTGCCGGGTACTGGTCGTTCCATGATGAGTTGGCTGCAAGGCCTGTCGACCCGGGCCAACTACGTGGTGGCGGTAGGTAGTTGTGCCGCCTATGGCGGAGTCAGTGCTGGTGGTGATAATCCTTCCGATGCGACGGGAGCCCAGTATGCCGGAGAACGCCTTGGCGGCTTGCTGGGCGAGGCTTTTCGCTCCCGGGGCGGGTTACCGGTCATCAATATCAGTGGCTGCCCGATCCATCCGCAATGGGTGTTGGAATCCCTGGCCAGCCTGGTGCGCGGTGAGATGACCCTGCAAGATCTGGACGAACTGGGACGGCCACGTTCGTACACGGATCATCTGGTTCACCATGGTTGCCCTCGCAATGAATACTACGAATACAAGGCCAGCGCCCAGCAGCATTCGCAACAGGGATGTCTGATGGAGCATCTGGGCTGTATCGGCACCCAGGCCCATGCCGATTGCAATATTCGCTTGTGGAATGGCGGCGGTTCCTGCCTTCGGGGAGGGTATGCCTGCATCAACTGTACGGCGCCGGAGTTCGAAAACCCGGGCTATGGCTTCCTGAGTACCCCCAAAGTTGCCGGTATCCCGATCGGTCTACCGACCGATATGCCCAAGGCCTGGTTTGTCGCTTTGTCGTCATTATCCAAGGCAGCCATGCCGGCTCGACTACGGGAAAATGCGCTCTCGGATCATCAACTGATGGCGCCAAAAATCTATTATAAAAACAAGCGACGATAATCGTGACACAACGAATCATAGGCCCGTTCAGCCGGGTAGAAGGGAATTTGGAACTGCGTTTGCAGATTAAAGAGGATCGGGTTGCCGAGGCTAGAGTGTCATCCCAGATGTATCGTGGCTTCGAGCAGATGCTGGAAGGCAAGAAACCGATTGATGCGCTGGTGATTACTCCTCGTATATGCGGTATTTGTTCGGTCTCACAATCGGTCGCGGCAGCCAGGGCGCTGGCGGATCTTACCGGCGCCAAACCTCCTCCCAATGGCGTGTTGGCGGCCAATCTGGTGCACGCCTGCGAGAATCTGGCCGACCTCTTTACCCACTTTTATCTCTTTTTTATGCCCGACTTTGCCAACCCGGCCTATCGCAACGAAGCCTGGTACGGCAGGGTGGCCGAGCGCTTTCGGGCGGTAAGCGGAAGCGCTGCCGGTGACGCCCTCTCGGCCCGAGCCGAGCTACTGCATTTGATGGGATTGCTGGCGGGCAAATGGCC
The DNA here is from genome assembly GCF_023509475.1 of Aestuariirhabdus haliotis. NCBI lineage: Bacteria > Pseudomonadati > Pseudomonadota > Gammaproteobacteria > Oceanospirillales > Aestuariirhabdaceae > Aestuariirhabdus > Aestuariirhabdus haliotis. The sequence continues at coordinate 3,292 of NZ_JAKSDZ010000015.1, forward strand.
CCATACCCTGGCGATACAGCCTGGTGGCTCGACCCGTTCCATCGATGCCAGCGAGCGCCTGCGCCTGTTGACGGTGTTGCGTCGCTTCCGAGCGTTTCTGGAAAAAACCACCTTTGGTACTTCCCTGGAGTCGATTGTCGAGCTCAGCCAGCAAGATCAATGGCACCAGCTGAGCGAGCCGGAAACAAGCGATTGCGGCCGCTTTTTCGCGCTATCCCGAAACCTGAAACTGGATCAGCTGGGGCGGGGGGGGAACGCTTTTATGAGCTTTGGTGGCCATGCCTTCGAGGGCGAGTCACTGTTTGCTGCCGGGCTCTATACTGACCGCTGGCAACCACTTGAAGCCGACGCTATTGCCGAGGATGTCAGTCATAGCTGGATGCAGGCCTCACCACCTCGTCATCCCAGAGAGGGGGCAACCAAGCCCACCGGTATGGATGACAATGGGTACAGCTGGTGCAAGGCTCCCCGGCTGAATGGGCGGGTGATCGAGGTGGGGGCGTTGGCCCGGCAATCGGTGAATGGCAATCCCCTGGCATTGGATCTGTTGCGGAGCGGTGGTGCCAATGTTCAGAGTCGTATATTAATGCGTTTGTGGGAGATGGCGCGTCTGTTGCTGGCAATGGAGAATTGGGCCGAATTGTTGGTACCCGGCGAGCCTTTTTTCGAGGCGGGTCTGGCATCCCCCCAGGACGGAGAGGGCGTAGGCATGGTGGAAGCGGCCCGTGGCAGTCTGGGGCACTGGATGCGGGTCAGGAATGGTTTGATTGACCGCTACCAGATTATCGCCCCGACCACCTGGAATTTTTCGCCCCGGGATGCTGATGGCCAGCCGGGAGCTCTTGAGCAAGCCCTGAGCAATGCCCCCGTGCGTAAGCAGGATGACGAGAACCCGGTAGCGGTTCAACATATCGTGCGTTCGTTTGACCCCTGTATGGCCTGTACGGTGCACTAGGTCTTTGACTGGATTTTTATTTCCTGTTGCGTCGCACAGTGGATACTACCGCCACCGGAGGCAATACCATCTATGGCTATCTGTTCGACAACTCTATCGGGGAACGCCTGTTGTAAGGCTGCTTTTGCCCGGTCATCCGATTTTTTATCGCCAAATTTTTGCGCAATAATGGCGTTGTTGCACGCATAGTAACCGATATATCCAGCCGCAAAGTCGTGGCTTCCAAATTTTTCGTTAATCTGGTCCGGTGTGTCCAGAATGATAGTTCTCAGTTTATTTCCATCGGCATCTGTGCTGTTTTTTAATGTCTCGATATTGTTTCGGGTTACTTCATAGTCATACGAGGGGCGAAAGTTGTCCCGGCTTACAATTACCTCACCGGGCCGGGTAAATCGGGCATAAAAGTCCGTATGGCCATCGGTGATATCTTTGCCCTTGATGCCCTCAAGCCAGATGATTTTTCTTAACCCCAGCAACGCTTTTAATTCGGTTTCAATCGCTTCCTGCGATATTCCAGGGTTGCGATTGCTATTGATAATACAGCTTTTTGTCATAATGGCTGTGCCGTTGCCATCGACTTCAAAACACCCTCCCTCAAGGGTCAGTGTCGACTTTCTAATAACAGCCTTTGCCCGATGACTGATAAACTCGGCGACCTGGGCATCAAGCTTGTGTTGTTGCTTATTGCCCCAGCCATTAAAGTTAAAGTCGATGCCATACTTATTACCATCGGCGCCTTTAACAAAGGTAGGGCCGGTATCTCTGAGCCATAAATCGTCTGTTTTAAATCTGATCAGGTCGATTGGGTAACGGTTACTTTTAAGATCACCTAACAGCGACAGGGCATCGTCATAGTCATCAGGGGATACCAGCATCGATACGGGTTCGTATTGTGCGATGGTTGTAGCGATCAATGCCAAATTCTTTTTAACCTCAGGCACCTGACGCGGCGACCATATGTCGTCATTGGCGACAAAGGCCATCCATGTTCTTTCATGAAGGTCGCTTTCGTCTGGCATCGTCAGAAAAGGGATTGAATGGTTGCTCTTTGCCTGCACGTTGTTATTCACAATCAGCCCCCCGGACAGCAGCAATAGATGCTTTAAGAAAAGTCTTCGATGAATCAATTGCTGTCTCTCCAGTAAGAGGAATTGCCATTGAGTATTGGGTCAAGGCTCGATAGCGTTCCACTCGAACCAGTCAGCGTTGCCCAAATAGAGAGTCGGGCGTAATAGTGCATCTTGAACAATCTGTGCGAACGATTAGGCCGGCAGTATGGCTGCCGGTGTTCGGGGGTGCCTTGCGGGTACAGTTACACCGCTATTTACCATAGTTTTTTATACTGCGTAGTTCCGATTTTTTAATGGTCTGGATATACCTTGCGCTGGGTCTTTCGCCTTCTGTGGCGTAAAGGATTACCTGAATATCCGTAACCTGAATGCCATGCTCGCCGGATTGTATGTAGACACCTCCGCGGTAACGGCCGGTTGTGACATACCAATTTGACCTGTTCTTCTGTAACCATTCGCTGAGGTCTTTATAGGCTTTATCGTCTGGCATCAGGCGTATTGGTTGCCCGCTATCGCTGCTAAGAAATAAGCTAACTTCGGGTTCTAGCTGAATGTCGAGTGATTGGGTGCAGCCCGTAAGGATCATAGCTAGTAATAAAATAATGATTCTTTTCATAGGATGGCTCATAACGATTGTGTAGGGTTTGGTTGGAGTACTTTGATTTATCTACATCTTGCAACATCTGTATAACGCCCCACGCACTTTTCCAAGAAACCCGATTCTTACAGACGGCCTGTTTATTGAAATTGCCGATGTATGGTTCCCCTTTAGCCGTTATTGAATGGCGCAAAACGACCCAGATGTACATTCACCTAACGAGTCTCCATATTTCCATATCATCACGCCCAATAAATTGATTCCACTCATTTTTTGGTTAGGTAGCTTGCACAAAGCACGGCTTTTGCCGGGATAAGACGCCCCGGTTTCATAAGTGATGGCCAGTCTGGAAATTAGCGGCCATTGGTTTTGGGTGGCAGGTATCTATCCATGCTTTTGTCTATATGTGATAACTTTGTTTTCAGTTTGTGCTTGCCCCTCTTTCTTCTTGAGCTTTGCAACCTGTTGTAAATAAAAGAAATTATTAATCTGTTATGTTTTTTTTTGCATGGTCTGATAATTGCTTTGATTGTTCACTGATCGGAATGTGATAACCAGGTTTTCATGTTCTGCTTGGGGAATATAACAATCAAGGTGCGCTTTGGGCAGGTAAGCTGGACGTGCAGAATCACGGGTCGGTGTGTCTGGTCATGGCGGGTTAGAGGATGAGCCGTATGACGCACGACCGCGATATTGATAATTTGACCACTCGACTGGGCATTACTCGTCGAACGTTTATGACCTTCTGTACCGGCATGGCCGCGACTCTGGGCTTGCCTGGCGGTGCCGCGATCCAGCTGGCCCATGCAGTGGCCCAGCAGCGTCGTCCGTCGGTGATCTGGCTATCGGGCCAGGAGTGCACCGGGTGTACCGAATCCTTGTTACGTAGCACGCATCCGACCCTGGAAACCCTGATTCTCGATCAGATTTCGCTGGATTACAGCGAAGCACTTTGCGCAGCGGCCGGTCATCAGGCCGAGGCGGCCAAGCACAGCGCGATGAAGGAAAACTGGGGGAAGTATCTGCTGGTGGTTGAGGGTTCCATTCCCACCAAGGATGGCGGTATCTATTGCAAGATTGCAGGCAAGACCATATTGGAGCATGTGCAGGAAGCGGCGGAGGGGGCGGCCGCCATCGTGGCGATTGGTTCCTGCGCATCCTGGGGGGGCGTGCCTTCCGCGGGACCCAATCCTACCGGAGCGACGCCGGTTCACGAGGTGTTGCCGGATAAAACCATCATTAATATTCCGGGCTGCCCGCCCAATCCCTATAACTTCCTTTCCACGGTAATGCAGTACCTGACTTACGGCACTCTGCCGGAGCTGGACGATCTCAATCGCCCGAAGTTCGCCTATGGGCGGCTTATTCATGAGAACTGTGAGCGCCGGGCGCATTTTGATGCCGGTCGCTTTGCCACCGAATTTGGTGACGAGGGACACCGGGCCGGTTGGTGTTTGTATAAGTTGGGGTGCAAGGGACCCGAAACCTATGCCAACTGCCCGTCAATCGAATTTGGTGATGTGGGTGGGGGAGCCTGGCCGGTCGGGGTAGGCGCACCCTGTTTCGGTTGTACTGAAAAGGGGGTCGGCTTCGAGAAAGCCCTTTACGATCGTGCCAAGGTAACCACTCATACCCCACCCGATATGTTTCCACCGGTCGCGCCAGAAGTGGGTGAAGGGGCCAGCGTCGGCGCGGCCGCACTGCTGGGCGCGGTGGCCGGAGCGGTGATTGGCGCTTCGGCGATGACGGTGCGGCAGCTGGGTCGTAGCGAACAGTCGGAATCCTCCTCGCCATCCGAAGACCGCTAGGGAGAGGCAGCGATGAAAAGACGAGACTTTCTCAAAGCGGCAGGCACTGGCGCTCTGGTCGCTTCCAGTGCAACCACCGTGTCGGCCCGGGAAAATTTGCCGGTACCCGAAGATGCTGTTGGTATGTTGTACGACGCCACCCTGTGCATCGGTTGCCGAGCCTGTGTGGTCAAGTGCAAGGAGATCAATGGCGCGCCACCGGAAACGGTTGAAGGTGAAGAGCACTGGGATATGGCCCAGGAATTATCCGCCGATACCCTGACCATCATCCAGGCTTTCAATGCCGATACCGGGCCAGACATTCCTAATCTGGCCGATGGAACTTTCTCTTTCAGCAAGCGCCAGTGCATGCACTGTGTCGATCCGGGTTGCGTCACGGTGTGTCCGGTATCTGCCATGCAAAAGCATCCGACCACCGGCATTGTCAGCCATGATCCCGATGTTTGCATCGGGTGTCGTTACTGTGTTCTGGCCTGCCCTTACAACGTGCCCAAATATGAATATGACGAGACCTTTGGCCAGATTCAGAAGTGCCAGTTGTGTAACCAGCCGGGTGTCGAGCGTATCGACAATGGCCAGATCACCGGCTGCACGGAAGTTTGCCCGACGGGAGCCAATATTTTTGGTCCTCGCAAGGAGTTGTTAGCCGAAGCCAAGCGACGGGCGGAGTTGAAAGAGGGTGATACCTACACCTACCCACTGCAGAGCATCGATTCCACCTATCGCTATGAAACCCAGGTCAAGGCGGATTACCAGCAGCATATATTTGGTGAGAAAGAGGGAGGCGGCACTCAGGTGTTGGTGGTAGCGGGAACACCGATAACCAATCTGGGATTGCCAGAATTACCCGAACGTTCCTATGCCGCTAACTCCGAGACGGTACAGCACACTATTTACGGAGGTATGCTGGCTCCGGCTGGTCTATTGGCCGGTCTGTTGTACCTGGCTCGCCGTAATACCAAGGGGGATGATAAAGATGAGTAGTCATCATGAACACCAGGTGCTAAACAGAAAGATCTTCACCCTGCCGTTTATTTTTCTGGCCGCCCTGGTGCTGATCGCCTTTTATATTCTGGCGGAGAGGATGATCTTTGGCCTGGGCGCGGTAACCAACTTGAATGATGGTTATCCCTGGGGTATCTGGATCGTCTATGACGTGGTGATCGGCACTGGCTTCGCGACCGGCGGCTGGGTGTTGGCCATGGTGGTCTATATTGCCAACAAAGGGAAATACCATCCGTTGGTGAGGCCTGCGTTGTTGGCCAGTCTGTTTGGTTACAGCCTGGGTGCTTTTTCAGCGTTTATCGACATGGGACGTTACTGGAACGTCTATAACATGGTGCTTCCCGGGCAGATCAATATCAATTCCGTGATGCTGGAAGTGGGTTTGTGTGTCACCGCCTATACCATGATCCTGGTGTTGGAATTTGCTCCAGCCGTGCTCGAACGCTTCAAAATCCCCAGACTTAGCCAGCTGCTCGATAAGTGGTTGTTTGTGATTATCGGTATTGGTGTTCTGTTGCCGACCATGCATCAGTCCTCGATTGGTTCGCTGTTAATCTCAGCGGGTCACAAAGTAGATCCATTGTGGCAAAGCCTTTCTTTGCAACCCTTCTTTGCCCTGATCACCGCGATCGCCATGGGCTTTTCGATTGTTATATTCGAGGCCTCAATGGTAACCGTTGGTTTCAAGCGACCCTCGGAAACCCATCTGTTGAAAGGCCTGGGTAGGTTAATCATCTATCTGTTAGGTGTTTACTTACTGGTTCGCTTTGGCGACTTGGTGCTGCGCGGGGAATTGGGCCGAGCTTTTGCCGGGGATTTGCGGGGCAATATGTTCCTGCTGGAAACCCTGTTGTTTGTGATTCCTCTGGTGATTTTGTTATCCCCCGGACGACGCAGCAGTGGCGCTCAATTATTGATTGCGGCGGTAAGCCTGCTACTGGCGGGAGCACTCTATCGTGCCAACGCATTTATGATCGGTTGGCATCCGGGCGGGGGGTATATCTACTTCCCATCGGCCAAGGAAGTGTTGCTGAGCCTGGGCTTTGTGGCCATAGAGATTGCCGGCTATCTGGCCATCGTGAAATTTTTACCCGTGTTACCCAAGGCAGACCATGCTTGAGCGCAGTAGAACGCAGCGCCCATTGACGAACAGATAAGGCTGTCTGATTGCAGCCAATAAAAGAAACAGGAGAATTACCGTGGCTAGACGAGTAGTGGTTGATCCGGTAACACGAATTGAGGGCCATCTTAGAATTGATGTTGAAGTGGAAGAGGGCAAGGTCAGCAAGGCCTGGTCTTCTGGCCAGATGTGGCGTGGCATCGAGACCATCGTCAAGGGGCGTGACCCGAGAGATGCCTGGGCCTACACGCAGCGAATTTGTGGTGTCTGCACAACGGTTCATGCTCTGGCCTCGGTACGTGCGGTGGAGAATGCATTGGGTATGGAAATTCCCAAAAACGCCCAGTTTATTCGTAATATGCTGCTCTCTGCCCATGCGATACATGATCACATTGTGCATTTTTATCATCTCTCGGCGCTGGACTGGGTGGACATTGTTTCTGCCCTCAAGGCCGATCCGGTACAGGCCTCCAAGCTGGCAGAAGGACTGTCGTCCTGGAAAGGCAACAATGTCCATGAACTGCGTGCCGTGCAGGAAAAACTCAAGGGTTTTGTTGCCAGCGGCCAGCTGGGTATCTTTGCTAACGGTTATTGGGGGCACCCTTCGATGGTACTGCCGCCGGAAGTGAATTTGATAGCCGCAGCGCACTACCTGCAAGCATTGGAAATACAGCGAGAGGCCAACCGCATTGTGACCGTGATGGGGGGCAAATCTCCCCATGTCCAAAACCTTTGTGTGGGCGGTGTGACTAACGCGATTAACCTCGACAGCCAGGGCGTTTTCAATATGGAGCGCCTGATGTACATCCGTTCGTTGATCGACAAGATGGATGACTTTATCAAAAACGCCTATCTGGTCGATGTGTCTATTATTGGTGGCTTCTATGCCGACTGGACGGGTTACGGCTCTGGTGTTACCGATTATCTGGCAGTACCGGAGATGGTTCTGGACAGCAAAGGCACCGAGTTCGCCTTGCCTGGAGGCTTTATTAAGGGCGGCGATCTCAGCACCTTTAAACCCATTACTTCGTTCCAGGATGAGTTCTTTATCAAGGGGGTGAAAGAGAGTTCCAAGCATTCCTGGTATCAGGGCGATGAAGCACTGCACCCCTGGGATGGCGAGACCGAACCCAACTACACCGACTTTGAAGATGAGGGGCAATATTCCTGGATCAAGTCGCCCACCTTTTATGATAAGCCCGCACAGGTCGGGCCGTTGGCGAATGTACTTTGTCTCGCGGCATCGGGCCATGAACCGACCATGAAACACCTGAACTTTGTCCTCGATACCGCCGGTAGCGTGGCGGGCACCAAAGTCGGTGTCGGTGCGCTGCATTCGACCATCGGTCGGCATGCTGCTCGTGCGGTGCGCTGCGCGGTGTTGCAAGATGAAATCAAACAGCAGTGGCAGCATCTGGTGGACAACATTGGCAGTGGTGATACCGATACCTTTAACCGTCCGGAATTCCCCAAGGGCGAACAACGCGGTGTCGGTTTCCACGAAGCGCCGCGAGGCGTGTTGTCTCACTGGGTAGTGATCGAGGATGGCAAGATAAAGAACTATCAGGCCGTGGTGCCCAGTACCTGGAATGCCGGTCCACGAAACCAGAACGATGTACCGGGCCCTTATGAAGCTTCGTTACTCGACAACCCGGTTGCGGATCCTGAAAAGCCCCTGGAGGTACTGCGCACGGTGCACAGTTTCGATCCCTGTATTGCTTGCGCCATCCATCTGGTGGACACCGAAAACGATACGGCCGTCAAGGTTAAAGCGCTCTAGCAGGAGATATCTCGGGATGACTATTCTAGTGCTTGGTATCGGTAATATTTTGCTCAGCGACGAGGGCATCGGCGTGCGCGTCGTTGAAGCCCTCGAGCAAGGTTACAGTTTCACGCCCGAGGTCGACCTGGTGGATGGTGGTACCGCCGGTATGGAGCTGCTGGATTCTATCGCTAACCGCGAACAGGTAATTCTGATCGACGCGGTTAACACCGGCGATGCGCCGGGTACGCTGGTCACCCTGCGTGATGATCAGGTGCCGGCCATGTTTCGCCAGAAAATATCACCCCATCAACTGGGTATGTCGGATCTGTTGGCCATTATGTCCCTGACCGGTGAGATGCCTCGTCACTTTACTTTGTTTGGTGTGGTTCCTGTGTCGATGGACACCAGTCTCAGCCTGACACCGGAAATAGAAGCCTGTCGTGAGCAGATGGTGCAAAGCTGTCTCGAGGAACTGTCACGGCTCGGGGTTCGTGCCGAGCCGTTGTCCCAGCCGTTGCTCAAACGTGTGGTGGGCTGAATTTATGTGCCTGGGTGTGCCGTCAAAAATCGTCGAACTCAATGAGTTTACGGCTCGGGTTGAGGCGTATGGTGAGCACCGGGAGGTCAGCCTGATCCTGATGAACGAGCCCGTTGAAGTGGGGGATTATCTGCTGATTCAGGTGGGCAATTTTGCGGTCGAAAAAATTCCTCCAGAACGTGCTGTAGAAGCACTCGAATATATGGCGACACTGAATAATGACTCTGAGCTTCCGGCTCATCATGAGCCGGAACAGCCAAAACAGGTAACGACCTTATGAGTGAACTATCCCCCGGCTTTGCCGACAACCCGGCACCTCAATTGGAACAGGTTTTTAACCAGGTGCTGGAGCAGCGAATGCAGGATATGCCCCTGATCAATCGTCGCGTTTGTGTGGAAGCCCTGGGTTTCGAAGACTGGGAAGGGCAATGGTTGGGCGTGTTGATAACGCCCTGGTGTATCAACCTGTTGCTGATTCACAAAGCAGGCTCTCCCTGGCCCGAACTGGCGCTGGATAAGAGCCACGCAATCAACATCACCTTTCCCCAGGGTACCTACAAGTTCTCGCCACGAGAGGAGGTCGGGGTAGGGCGCTATCTATGCTGTTCGCTGATGTCCCCCTTGCAGGAGATTAAAAGCCATGAAGAGGCACAGCGCCTGGCCAGAGATGTGATGCGAGTCATCCGCCAGTTGCCGGTGACGCAATTGGATCATACCGAGGCGGTGCAGGTTTCCTCCTGCTCGGCCTGACCCGGGTGACGTGATGCTTGAGGGCAAACTGCGAGTGCTGGTGCATTGTCATGCCGGGCAGGTGAGTTCTGTCGAAGTGCGTTCATCTCGGCCGCAGGTATCTGGCGCATTGCTGCAAGGGGACAGCGTCGCTCAGGCGCTGTCCAAGGTGCCGGTTATCTATGGCATCTGTCGACAGGCGCAATCATTGGCAGCGCAGTTGGCGGCTCGGGCCGCTGGTATCGAATCGGCCAGGCCCCTGTCTCTCTGGCTGGTGCAGTTAGAAGCCTTGCAGGAGCATCTTTGGCGTTTTTATATTGATCTGCCCAGCCTGTTGGGAGCACCTCCTGAGCTTGAGAAATTTGCTCCCATTCGACAAGTCTTACTGCATCAGATGCAGGGGATTGAAAATTGCTCTGCAGACACGGAAGAGGCGAACCGGGTCAGACAACAAACGCTTGCTGAGCTAAGAAATACCGTGGAACAACAGTTGTTAGGTATGGCATTCGAGCACTGGGCCAGGCTTGATGAGGCCGCTTTCCAGGCTTGGCTCAAGCACGGCGAGACAGTGATTAACCCGCTGCTGGCACGGGTCGAAACATTGTTTGAGCCGATTACGTACAGGGGGCCAGATAAGCCCATCCCTGAAAATTATGCATCTGGAAACGATAAAGCGGAAAACGATACACCTGTAAATAAGCCCGATGAACAGGTCCTGCTGAGTCAGGATTCTCTGACCGAGGTGATCGAGCTGATGGCTACGGATGAGCAGTTCAGCGCCCAACCCTGGTTGCGCACTGGACACCCGGAGGCGGGCAGTCTGGTCAACTTTAGCGGGCAGGCGCGGGTGCTTGCCCTGTTGACGCGGGGGCAGCGGGTAATGGCGCGTCTGGTGGCGCGTTTGCTGCAAATTGGTCACCTGTTGAAGCCCCGTGTGGCTATTGGTTGCGGGGATATTCCCGTTATGGCCCAGAGCGGTGCAGGTTGGGTGGAAACGGCCCGGGGTATCCTGCTGCATCGACTTGATATTCAACACGGACGGGTGCAACGTTATCAGGTAGTAGCACCCACAGAGTGGAATTTTCATCCGGAGGGACCCCTGGTGCGTGAGGCGCTTCAGCTATCGGCGGACAATATTGAACAGCTGCGCCAACAGGTGCAGCTGTTGTGCCTTTCTCTGGACCCCTGCGTCGGTTCTGAGGTTGAGGTCTACCATGCATGAGATGTCCCTGGCCGAAGGTGTTATCCAGATTCTTGAAGAATACGCCATGAATGAGGGCTTCTCCCGGGTCAAAACGGTCTGGTTAGAGGTCGGGCAACTGTCTAACGTCGAAGTCGATTCGTTTCGCTTCTGTTTTGAGGTGGTTTGTCGAGGAACCCTGGCGGAAAACGCTACACTGGAAGTAATCGAAACCCCGGGGCGAGGCTATTGCCTCGATTGCTGCCAAAGCGTCGAACATAGCCAGCGTTTCGACCCTTGCCCGCAATGCAACGGGTACAAGGTGCAAGCCACCGAAGGGTCAGAGATGCGAGTCAAAGAATTGGAAGTGGAGTAAGTATCATGTGTACCAGCTGTGGTTGTGCCAGTGGCGAGATGCGAGTCGAGGGGGTTGCTCCCGACCACTCGCATCACCATCATTCTCATTCGTCGAAACCCGAGTCGAATTCCCATCAGACATCCGCTCAAAGTGCTGCTCATAAAACCGGGCAAGAAGCCGAGCGCTTTACCCCGGCCGATAACGGCCGCGATTTGCATTATGGCAAGGGGGCGGCCCACTCCCATGCGCCGGGTCTGAGCCAATCAAGAATGGTACAGATTGAGCAGGATATTCTGGGTAAGAACGATCGCTACGCCGCCATCAATCGTGACCGTCTACAAGGCAGTAGTTTGCTGTCGATCAATCTGGTGTCCAGTCCGGGGTCGGGCAAAACTTCGCTGTTGACCCGCACCATCGAGGATATGCGGGAGCGTTGTGAAATTGCAGTCATCGAGGGGGATCAGCAAACTGCCAACGATGCAGAACGTATTCGTAATACCGGTGCCCGTGCGGTGCAGATCAACACCGGCAAGGGATGTCACCTCGATGCCCATATGGTCGGTCATGCCCTCGACAAATTACCCTTGTCCGAGCTCGATCTGCTGATGATTGAAAACGTGGGTAATCTGGTGTGCCCGGCGGCTTTCGATCTGGGTGAGGCGCATCGGGTGGCGATTCTCTCGGTGACCGAGGGTGAAGACAAACCGATAAAATACCCCGATATGTTCAGTGGTGCTGAACTTATGCTGCTCAACAAAGTGGACCTTCTGCCTTATCTGGATTTTGATGTTGAAGCCTGTATCGCCAGCGCTCGACAGGTCAATCCGATGATCGAAATTATCCAGTGCTCGGCAACCAGTGGTGAAGGGATGAAAGACTGGTATCAATGGATCGCCCGTCGTCAGCAAACGATGATACAAGGGACGGTGGATGAGCCTAAGACGCGTCTTGCCGGGCTGCAACAAAAACAAGAGAAGTTATCACTTTGACTATGGCGTCAGCTGATCGATCAAGAGTATTGGTGATAGATGACGAGCAGCGTTCGGTGGAGACGATTGCCCGTATTCTGGATGAAGAGTTTGAGGTGGTTACGGCTTGCAGTGCCGATGAAGGAGAACGTCTGCTGGAACAGGACCCGTTCCAGGTTATTCTTTGTGACCAGCGTATGCCGGGGCGAAGCGGCGTCGATTTTCTTGCCGATGTGAGAAAAAAACAGCCACAAACGTTGCGCATTATCATCTCCGGTTATACCGATTCTGATAATATCATTCAGGCGGTAAACGACAGCGGAATTTATCAATATATAACCAAACCCTGGCACCCGGATGCACTGATTCTGACCGTGCGAAATGCCGCGCGGTTGTATCGTTTGCAACAGGAAAACAGCTTGCTGTCTCAGGAAATGCGTTTTTCTTCCGGGCAGTTTGATGACTATCTCAGGCGTCAGCGTGCGGATCTAAAGCAGCATTATCACTTCAATCATATTCTGCGTAGCAATGACAGCGCTATGAACCCTCTGTGCGCCCAGATTGCCCAGCTGGCGCCTTACGATATTTCGATTTTAATTCAGGGCGAATCGGGTACGGGTAAGGAGCTGTTGGCGCGTGCGGTGCATTACAACAGTGACCGCTCCGAGCAAGCGTTTGTGGTGGATAATTGTGGCGCGATGCACGATGAGCTTTTATCCAGTGAGCTCTTTGGTCATCGTAAAGGGTCTTTTACGGGGGCCATTAATGATCATATTGGTCTGTTTGAACAGGCCAACGGTGGCACTATTTTTCTGGATGAGATTGGCGAGATATCGCCCGCCTTTCAGGTCAAATTGCTGCGGGTTTTACAGGAGCGCGAGATTCGTCCCCTGGGTGCCAGCCAGAGCCGCAAGGTGGATGTACGCGTAGTCGCGGCCACCAATCTGGATTTAAAAGAGGAGATGAGAGCGGGCCGTTTTCGAGCCGATCTCTATTATCGCCTGGCATCGGTTTCCTTGCAGGTCCCCCCCCTGCGCGAGCGCCACGGCGACATCACTCTTATCGCCAACGCCCTGCTGCAAACAGCGGCACAGGAATTCAAAAAGCCGGTGCGCGGTTTTACGGCTGAAGTGATGCAATGCTTTAATCATTACCCATGGCCCGGCAATGTGCGGGAGCTGCAAAACGAAGTGCAGCGGATGCTGGTGTTGAGCCAGCAGGAGGTCATTGGGATTGAACTGGTCGCGCCCCATATTGTGCTGGACGCCGAACCCTATGGCATCGCCTCTGCAGAGGCACCAGCAGGTGCGATGTCCAGCAGCTTGCGTCATCAGGTTGAAGCCCTGGAGGTGCGCCTGATTCGCCAGGCATTGCGCTATCATCGCGGCAACAAAAGCCAGGCTGCGGAGCAACTGGGGCTGTCTCGGGTTGGTCTACGCAACAAGATGGAGCGTTATGCCCTGGACGGAGTAATCTCCGATGGGTAGGGCAGAGCCCATTCGGCAGCGCCTGCATTTGTCGGTGTTTGGCTTGGTGCAAGGCGTGGGCTTCCGGCCTTTTGTCTACGGCTTGGCCCAACGTCTGGAGCTCGATGGCTGGGTCGCCAATGACGGCGCTGGTGTGCAGATTGAAATTGAGGGTGAGCCGCCCCGGCTGGCAGCGTTTCAGCAACAATTGCACGCCGAGTTACCGCCGCTGGCTGAGATTGATCAATGCCAGAGCGCGCAAGTGCCCCTCGATAGAGGGCGTGGTTTTCGCATTATTACCAGTATGGCGACGGTTGCTAATACCTCGGTCGCGGCCGATGCTGCGGTGTGTCGGGATTGCTTGCAGGAACTGTTCGATGCCGACAATCGCCGGTATCGATACCCCTTTATTAACTGCACCAACTGTGGCCCCCGCTATACCATTATTCGGCGTCTGCCCTATGACCGTCCCTACACCTCGATGGCACCCTTTACTCAATGTCCTGCCTGCCAAAGCGAGTACGATGAGCCCAATGATCGACGTTTTCATGCCCAGCCCAATGCCTGTAGCGACTGTGGACCTCAACTCCGTCTGGTTTCTGCGAAGGGAAAAACTCTGGACAGTGATGATCCTTTGCAAGAGGTTGTTGCTGCGATTGCTCAGGGCAAAACAGTGGCTGTTAAAGGCCTGGGTGGTTTTCACCTGGTGTGCGATGCGGATAATCCCAAGGCTGTGAACCTGCTGCGTCAGCGCAAGCAGCGCGATCAAAAACCCCTGGCGGTCATGGTGGCCAACCTCGCTTCCCTGGAGGGATGGGTTGAGCTGGATGCATCGAGCGCTCGGCAATTGCATACCAGCGCTGCACCGATTGTACTGTTAAAAAAATGCACCGGTAATAATTCTAACAATCCAGGGGTGGTTGAATCGGTGGCCCCTGATATCGATAGTCTGGGAATTATGTTGCCCTACACGCCGGTGCATCATCTGCTGTTTTTCGAAGCCGCTGGTCGTCCTCGTAACCCTGCCTGGCGTCAGCAAAAGCAAGCATTGCGACTGGTAATGACCAGCGCCAACCCGGCGGGTGAGCCTCTGGTGATCGACAACGATGAAGCCTTGCAACGATTGACCGGGATGGTTGATCTGTTGCTGATACATGATCGCGCGATCGATCGTCGATGCGATGATTCGGTCATGCAAGCGGGCACGCCTCCCATGTTAATACGACGGGGCAGGGGGTTGGCTCCGCAAACCATCAGATTCGCTGATGAGGGCCCTCAGGTAGCAGCGCTGGGCAGCTGGTTTAAAAACACCATCTGTGTCACTAAACAGCAACGTGCCTATGTCTCACCTTATATTGGTGATCTGGACAATGCGGATAGCTGTCGTTTTCTAAAGAGCACTCTGGAGCATATGATTGATCTGTTTGCGGTCCAGCCCAGTGCGGTGGCCTGTGATCTGCATCCCGATTTTTACAGCACCCGGTTGGCCGAGCAATTGGCCCAGCAGTGGCAAGTGCCTTTACTCAGGGTACAGCACCACCATGCCCATATAGCGTCGGTTATGGCCGAACACCATCTACAGGGGCCGGTCATCGGCGTCGCGCTGGATGGGGTGGGTTTGGGAACGGATGGTAGTGCCTGGGGGGGTGAATTATTGCGCGTAGACAAGACTGGCTGTGAGCGTCTTGGGCATTTTTCACCAGTACCACTGCCGGGAGGGGATCGGGCTGCCCGGGAACCCTGGCGCATTGCTGCAGCATTGTTGCATCGGTTAGGTCGTAAAAGAGAAATAAGCTCACGATTACCTTTTTCTGCTCAGTCGATGGTCACTCAAATGCTGGATCAATGGCTGAATTGCCCGCTGACCACGAGCGCCGGTCGATGGTTCGATGGCGTTGCCGCCTTGTTGGGAGTCTGTTCACACAGCGGTTTTGAGGCCCAGGCTGCGATGCAGTTGGAAGCTCTGGCAGGAGGCAAGCTGGAATCCGATTCTAGGTTGGTGAACCGTTGTCTGGGCACCGACCATAATCTGGATCTGTTACCACTGGTCGAGACGCTGGTTGACGAAGTCGATCCGGTTCGAGGGGCAAAGCGGTTCCATGGTGTTTTGGCAGATGCCTTGCTGCTATGGACTTTGGCAGCGGTGGAGCGCCAGGGCATTCAGGATGTGGTGTTGAGCGGTGGTTGTTTTCTCAATCGTTTGTTGCGGGAAACCCTGGTCAGGGAGTTAACGCAAAAACAGGTGCGGGTCTGGTTGGCTCGGCAGCTGCCCTGTAACGATGGCGGCATTAGTCTGGGTCAGGCCTGGGTGGCGCGAAACCAGGTTGGTCTATAACAAAGCAAAAAGCTGCTTACCCATTGGTGAGCAGCGGATAGCAGCAAGGAGTTATGAATGTGTCTGGCGATCCCGGTCAGGGTGGAAGAATTACAAGACAATGAGATGGCGCTGGTGGATATTGGCGGCATTCGAAAATCGATCTCCATCGCTCTTGTCGAGAATGTGGTGGTCGGGGATTATGTGATTCTGCACGTGGGGTATGCGCTCAATAAAATTGATCCGCAAGAAGCCGAACGCACCCTGGCGCTGTTTGCTGAAATGGGCGATCTGGATCAGATTGCCAACGATGCGGCAGCGCAATTATGAAGTACGTCGATGAATTCAGAGATGGTGAGCGGGCCAGGGAACTGGCCCAAAAAATTGGTCAGGAAGTTGCTCCCGATCGGCTTTATCATCTGATGGAGTTTTGCGGCGGACACACTCATGCGATTTTCCGCTACGGTATTCCCGACCTGTTGCCCAGCCAGATAAAAATGATTCATGGACCGGGATGCCCGGTGTGTGTGCTACCTATCGTGCGTATCGATTCGGCCATCGAATTAGCACTGGATCATGGCGTTATACTCTGTACCTATGGCGATATGATGCGGGTGCCGGGATCACGCAAAATGAGCCTGCTCAAAGCCAGGGCTCAGGGAGCGGATGTGCGCATGGTCTATTCGATTCTGGATGCGCTAGCGTTGGCGCAGAATAACCCGGACCGGGATGTGGTGTTTTTTGCCATCGGTTTCGAAACCACCACGCCCCCGACTGCGATGGCAATTCGCCAGGCGGAAAGACTCAAGCTGGAAAATTTCAGTGTCTTTTGCAATCACGTTCTAACCCCTTCGGCGATCAGTACGATTCTGGAATCTCCCGAGGTTCGCGAGCTGGGAACCTTGCCTTTGGATGGGTTTATTGGCCCGGCCCATGTCAGTACGGTGATCGGCAGTCAGCCTTACGAATACTTTGCCGAGGAATATCAAAGCCCGGTTGTTATCGCCGGCTTTGAACCCCTCGATGTATTGCAGGCCATTCTGATGTTAGTGCGGCAGATTAATGAGGGCCGGGCCGAGGTCGAAAACGAATTTACCCGAGCGGTCACTCGCGACGGTAATGTCAAAGCCAAAAAAGTAGTGGCAGACACCTTTGAGATGCGCAGGGAGTTTGAATGGCGAGGGCTGGGATTGGTTCCTTATAGCGGTCTGAAGATCAAGTCGAACTATGCTCGTTTTGATGCCGAGCAGCGCTTTACCCTTAAACGCCGCAGCGCACAGGAAAACAAGGCGTGCGAATGCCCGGCCATTCTTCGTGGTGTCAAAACCCCTCGTGACTGCAAACTCTTTGGCACGGTCTGTACCCCGGAAAATCCCATTGGCAGTTGTATGGTGTCATCCGAGGGAGCCTGCGCTGCACATTACAGTTATGGACGTTATCGCGATCAAGCGATAATCGATGATAAACCTTCAATGATCAAAACGAGTTCGACATGACCGTCAACCTAAGAGCTAATCATCAACTGAATGTGTCGACCGGCTGTGTGGAAATGGTCCATGGCAGTGGCGGCAAAGCCATGGCTCAGTTAATCGACGGGCTGTTTCTGCAAGCGTTCGATAACGACTATTTACGCCAGCTTAACGATCAGGCCAGTTTCGATCTTCCGCCGGGACGGGTTGTAATGGCGACCGATTCCCATGTTATTTCACCACTGTTTTTTCCCGGTGGTGACATCGGCTCGCTTTCGGTCCATGGCACAGTGAATGATGTTGCCATGTCCGGTGCCAGGCCCTGCTATCTCTCTGCAGGTTTTATTCTGGAAGAGGGTTTTCCCCTGAAAGATCTCAAGCGCATTGTCGATTCCATGGCGCAGGCAGCCCGTGAGGCCGATGTCCTGATCGTCACCGGTGACACCAAGGTGGTAGAACGGGGCAAAGGCGATGGTGTTTTTATCAATACCACCGGGGTAGGAGTGGTGACCGACAACATCAACATGGGCGGCGACCGTGTGCGAGCAGGGGACAAAATCCTGTTGAGTGGCTCGATGGGGGATCATGGCGTCGCTATTATGTCATTACGAGAAAATCTCAGCTTTGACACGACCATCGAGTCCGACAGCCAGTCGTTGCACGATCTGGTTGCTTTGATGACCAACCGAGTACCGACTATTCACTGCCTGCGGGACCCCACCCGAGGGGGAGTGGCAACCACTCTCAATGAAATCGCCCAACAGTCGAGTGTGGGCATGCAAATAGCTGAGAGCCAGTTGCCGATAAAGCCTCAGGTAGCAGCCGCCTGTGAGTTTCTGGGGCTGGACCCTCTGTATGTCGCCAACGAAGGAAAATTGCTGGCCTTTTGTCCTCCGGAACAGGCCGATGAACTCCTGGCGGTGATGCGTTCTCATACCAAGGGTGAAGCGGCTTCTATTATTGGAGAGGTGACAGAAGACGATCAGTGTTTTGTCCAGATGCAGACCAGTTTCGGCGGTAATCGCATTGTCGACTGGTTAAACGGCGAACAGCTACCCCGAATCTGTTGAGGACGAAAGTGTGCGAATTTTGATGCTGACCCATGCCTTTAACAGTCTCAGCCAGAGGCTGTTTGTTGAACTCGAAGCCTGGGGGCATGAGGTTTCGATTGAATTTGATATTAATGACGCAGTCACAGCCGAGGCCGTCGAACAATTTTTGCCGGATCTGGTGCTGGCGCCTTTTTTAAAACGAGCGATACCTGAGTCTATCTGGTCAAACCATCTGTGCTTGATTATTCACCCCGGTGTGCGTGGTGATCGCGGCGCGACCTCGCTTGATTGGGCGATTACCAATAATGAGCCCCGTTGGGGGGTGACCTGCTTGCAAGCCAATGCCGAAATGGATGCAGGCGATATCTGGTCCTGGTCCGAGTTTCCCATGCGGGGGGCGCGTAAAAGCAGTCTGTACCGTAATGAAGTTTCCGAAGCGGCTGTTATTGCTGTGCGACAAGCCTTACAGAGCATTCAGGATAAAGTACCGCCGCAACCGCTGGATTATGGTCAGGCCGAAATTCAGGGGCAGTGGCGTGATCCCATTCGGCAAGCCCAACGTGCGATCAATTGGCAGCAGGATTCCACCGAAACGGTGTTACGAAAACTCTGGGCTGCCGACAGCCAGCCCGGTGTGCTTGATAATCTGAGGAGGCGTGAATGCCATCTCTTCAACGGTTGGCAGGAGTCGGTGTTATCCGGGCCAGCGGGCGACCTGATCGCCCGGCGAGACGGAGCCATCTGTCGCGCGACCCGGGATGGAGCCGTCTGGATTACTCACCTCGCCCTGGCTCACCCTGACGAAGGTGAGGCGACATTTAAATTACCCGCCAGTCAGGTGTTGTCCGGCTTGATTGATGATGTACCAGAAATTCCACTTCTACCCCATACGCCGACAGAATCCCCCACCTGGCAAGAGATTAGTTATCGAGAGTCGAACCATGTGGGGTATCTGCAATTTCACTTTTACAATGGCGCGGCTTCCAGCGACCAGTGCCGTCGTCTGCTATCGGCCTGGCGTTACGCGCAATCCCGTCCGGTTTCCGTCATTGTATTGTTGGGTGGTGAAGACTTTTGGTGCAATGGTATTGATCTCAATAGTATCGAAGCTGCCGCCAGCCCCGCGGATGCTTCCTGGGAAAATATCAATGCAATGAACGACTTGTGCGAGGCGATCATACGATGTGATGACAAGCTCTGTATTGCTGCCATGCGAGGTAATGCCGGGGCCGGCGGTGTTTTTCTGGCGTTGGCCGCCGACCAGGTATACGCACGACGTTCTGTTGTGATGAACCCTCATTATAAGTCGATGGGTAATCTGTATGGCTCGGAATACTGGACCTATCTGTTGCCGGCTCGGGTGGGTGATCAGCAGGCCGAAGCCATTATGTCCAATCGTTTGCCTGTTTCGGCGGGGCAGGCAAAAGCGCTCGGTTTGCTTGATGACACCTTTGGTGATTGCCAGGAAAGCTTTGAGCAGGAGGTGATCAGGCGGGCCGAGTCTCTGGCTCGTTCGAGTGACTACGATGCTCTGGTTGACGACAAACGCCAGCGCCGGGAAGAGGATGAAAAACACCAAAGCCTGGCCAGTTATCGTCAGCAGGAGTTGGAACGTATGCGGCTGAATTTCTATGGATTTGATCCCAGTTACCACGTTGCTCGTTATCATTTTGTGGAAAAGATCCCCAAGTCGAGAACGCCGCCTTTTCTGGCTCGGCATCGACGGTTGCGCTCGACAACAACAGTTTCAGTTTCCGCCAGGGCTAACTCTGATGGCTTCAAATGAACCCTGGCCAGGTTGCTACTGAGGGACTGAAAAACGACTCGCTTGCGGCATTGACTGCCTCTAAAAGCAACGTTCATAGTCTGATTGTTGATCGTCAGCTCGCCTAATCCGGTGCAATATTTTATTTGTTTGAAGGCCTGTGCTCGATTAGTATCGTGCGCGAAAAATATACGATATCGGGCCAACGGCTCGGAAATTTCGGCGGCAGCTTCATCTTTTTCGGCAAGGCACCCATAACTCTATGCAGCTTTTATCCATCGGTTCGTCCAGGCTTTCCATTCTTTGTGTTGGGCTATTTTTCGCGGTTTCAGCACCGACTTTGGCAGCGGACACTAGCCCTCTGTCAATACAGCAGTTGGGCGAACGCCTGTACTTTGATACTAACCTGTCACTCAATCGCACCCAGTCTTGTGCCAGCTGCCATTCGCCGGCCACCGGCTTTGCCGACCCGCAGGATAACGGCGTCGATGGTGCCGTGTCGCTGGGTGACGATGGCAAGTCCCTCGGAGATCGCAACGCCCCGACGGCCAGTTATGCCGCCCATACTCCGCTGTTTGGTCAAACCGCCGAAGGTGTTTATCGGGGTGGCCAGTTTCTCGATGGCCGTGAAGCCGACCTCAAGGGGCAGGCAGGAGGGCCGCCCTTAAACCCGATCGAGATGGGCATGCCGAATAAGCAAGCAGTGGTGGAGCGTCTGCAAGAAAACCCTCTTTACGTTGAGTCGTTCAAGACACTGTTTGGCGACCAGGTGTTTGCTTCCGCCGATCAAGCCTATGCCAGCATGACCGAAAGCATTGCGGCCTTTGAAAAAACCGATTTTTTCTCCCCCTTTGACTCCAAATACGATCGTTACCTGAGAGGGGAATACCAGCCCAACCAACAGGAAGAGTTGGGCATGACATTGTTTTTCTCCCAGCAGTTTACCAATTGCAACCAATGCCACCAGTTGAAAAAGCGCGCCATGGCCGAGGGCGAAACCTTCAGCAATTATGAGTACCACAACATCGGTGTGCCCACGAATGTGGCCTTGCGAGAAGTCAATGGCGTTGCTCTGGATCATCAGGATCTGGGCTTGTTCCAGCATCCCGAGGTGAACGATCCGGCGCAGAAAGGCCGTTTCAAAGTACCGACCCTGCGCAATGTCGCCGTCACCGGGCCCTATATGCACAACGGCATCTTCCAGGATCTGCGTACGGTGGTGCTGTTTTACAACAAGTACAACAGCAACAGTGCCAGGCGTCAGATTAACCCCGAAACCTCAGCCGGCTGGGCGGCTCCGGAAGTGGAGCAAAACCTCTCCTTGAAAGAGCTGGAATCCGGGCCGGCGCTGGATGATCGGCGTATCGATGCTTTGGTTGCCTTTATGGAAATGCTGACCGATCAGCGTTACGAAGCCCTGTTAAACCAATAACCCTCGGTTTCAGTCTTGCCAGTGGTGAACGAGAGTCCTCCTGGGCAGGGCTTTTGTGCTGCAGTAGATAAATTCTTAATAAAAACCATTCTCATATTGATAATGGTTCTCAGGATCATTATCATTGCTCGCCATATCATGGACACTCATACAGCTTTTCAGTTGGAGGAAGCGCGAAAATGGCACTTAATAAACAGATAGCAGCAGGCGCCGCAGCGGGAATGATCCTGGCAGCATGCAACGCCATGGCTGGTGATCATATGGCCAGTAATGCGGCTGTGCTCGGTAATTACGGGGATATCGCCCAGGCTAAATTTGAAGATTCTCTATCAACAGCCAAGGCGTTCGAAGCCGCGGTGGATCAGTTACTGGCTTCACCCGATGAAGCAACTCTGGGCAAGGCCAAGCAGGCCTGGATCGAATCCCGGGTACCCTATCAGCAATCTGAAGTGTACCGCTTCGGTAACGCATCGGTTGATGATTGGGAAGGCAAGGTGAATGCCTGGCCGCTGGATGAAGGCCTGATCGATTATGTCGACGGCGCCTATGGCAGCGAGTCCGATGAAAACCCCTTTTACAACGCCAACATCATCGCCAACCCGAAGCTGAAAGTGGGCGGTGAGCAGGTGGATGCAACCACCATCAACAAGCAGTTGCTGGCGGAAACCCTGCACGAGATCGACGAAGTCGAAGCCAACGTGGCCACCGGTTATCACGTCTTGGAATTCTTGCTCTGGGGTCAGGACCTCAATGGCACTAATCCTGGTGCCGGCGCGCGTCCAGCAACGGATTTCTCCCTGAGCAATTGCACCGGTGGTAACTGTGATCGTCGTCGTGCGTACCTGAAAGCCGCTACCGAACTGCTGATCGATGACTTGCAAGAGATGGCCGATGCCTGGAAAGAGGACGGTTACGCTCGCAAGCAGTTGGCGGACAAGGGCGAAAAAGGTGGATTGGCGACTATTCTGACCGGTATGGGCAGCCTGGCCTATGGCGAGCTGGCCGGTGAACGTATCAAGCTGGGCCTGATGCTGCACGACCCGGAAGAGGAACATGACTGCTTCTCGGATAATACGCACTGGTCCCACTACTACGATGCCAAGGGTATCAAGAATGTTTACTTTGGTGAGTATTCCCGTGTCTCCGGTAAAACCATCAAGGGCGCCAGCCTGTCTGACCTGGTCAAGAAAGCCGACCCGGCCCTGGACGCTGAAATGACTGCCAAGTTGGCGGCCACCGAAGCGGCCATGCAGGCGATGGTTGATCAGGCCAAAGCGGGCAACACCGTTGACGTATTGATTGGTGAGAACAATGCCGCTGGTAACCAGGTCATCCAAAACGTCGTGGATGCGTTGGTCGATCAGACCAAGACTACGGAAAAGCTGATTGTATTGCTGAGTCTGGATGGTATCGAGCTGGAAGGTTCCGACAGCCTGGATAACCCCACCGCAGTACAGTAATGAATGAACTTCGGTGATCAAGCCGAAGGGTGACAGCTCAGCGCTATCAAGCGCTGGGCTGTTTGTGTTTTAGCGCGGTTTAGATGTCCGGGTTTCCTATCCAGTTATGCAATCGATAATCACTTCTTTCTCGTTGGTGCTGCTTCTTGGCAGTGCTGTGGCGAGTGCGGCCGTGTTGCCGTTGGCTGAGGATTTTTCCCGCCCGCAACCCGGCGAGCAACTTCCGGGGGGCGCTACCTCTGCCCGGCATAAGGCGGATCGCCACAGTTTTTCCCAGCCCTCGGCCAATATCTCGCTGGAGAAAAAGCTGGATTTCCGAGTGGGCAATGCCGTCTTTGACAAAATCTGGGTGACCTCGCCGTCCAGCACCACCGCCAGTGATGGGCTGGGGCCGCTCTATAATGCGCGCTCCTGTGTGCGCTGCCACCGTAACAATGGCCGCGGCATTCCCACCGCCGATACTCCGGCATCGTATCCGCCAAACAGTAGCGAGCGCACCGAGCCCGGACTCTTCTTGCGACTGAGTATTCCCCCTCAAAATGAACAGCAGCAGCGGTTGCTGGATGAGCATCGGCAAGGGTTTATTGCCGAACCCACGTACGGTAGCCAACTGCAAACCTTTGCCTGGGTTGGTGGCCGAGCGGAAGCCCGACTGGAGGTCAGCTACGAAGAGATTCCGCTAACCTTTGCCGATGGCGAGACCATCAAACTGCGTGCACCCAGTTACCATCTGTCGAATCCGGGCTATGGCAATCTGCACCCCGACACCATGGTCTCTCCGCGTCTGACGCCAGCGTTGATTGGCATGGGCTTGCTGGAGGCGATCGAGGAACAGGACTTGCTGGCGCTGGAAGATCCCGAGGATCGGGATGGGGATGGCATTTCCGGGCGCGCCAACCGGGTTTGGGACCGACAACAGAATAAGGTCGCTTTGGGGCGCTTTGGCTGGAAAGCGGGTAACCCGACTCTGGAACAGCAAAATAACGCCGCCCTGAGCGGTGACATCGGTATCGGTAACTGGCTTTTTCCCGATGCCTATGGGGATTGCACCCAACATCAGCCTGCTTGCCGGCAACAACCCAATGGTAATACCGAGCTACAAGATGGCCTTGAGGCGTCGCGTCAGATGACCGATCTGCTGTTGCTGTATACTCGCCATATTGCGGTGCCCAGGCGTAACAGCAGTGCCGACCCTTCGGTGCTGGCGGGTAAGCAGGTGTTTTATCAGGCAGGCTGTGTCGCCTGCCATCGACCGGCCTTTGTCACTGGCAAAAATGCTCAGTTGCCGGAGCAATCCGAGCAGACGATTTGGCCTTACAGCGACCTGCTATTGCACGACATGGGCGCCGGTTTGGCGGATAATCGACCCGAATACGCGGCCAGCGGTCTAGAATGGCGAACGCCTCCCTTATGGGGTATCGGTTTGACTGAAGCGGTAACCGGTCAGGCGTTCTATCTCCATGACGGCCGGGCCCGAAGCCTGATGGAAGCGATACTCTGGCACGGGGGTGAGGCGCAAGCCAGTCAACAAACCGTGCTGGGGCTGGATAAAACAGAGCGCGATAATCTGATTCGGTTTTTGGAGTCTTTGTGATGAAAGGCAGTGTGGCAGAAGATGGCGGGTTGGGCTGGATAAGAGGTCTGGGATGGCTGTGCGGGTCGTTGTTTATTTTCGCGCCCTCCTTGTGGGCCGCCGAGCTCGAACATGTGCAGGACCAGGATTGGCGTCAGGCCAATGTTGCTACGGTGCAACAGCATGTCATTCCCCGATATCAAGGGTTGTCGCAGCAGGCAACGGCGCTGGCCGATAGCACGCATCGCTTTTGTGCGAAGCCCCAGAAGGAGACCCTGCTAGTCGCACAGCAAGCTTTTCATGGCACCATGGATGCCTGGCAGGGCATTCAGCATATTCGCTTTGGTCCGATTGAAACCCTGATGCGCAATTACAGCATGCAGTTCTGGCCGGACAAAAAAAATCATGTCGGCAAGCGGCTGGGAAAACTGATCAAAAGCCAGGATGTCGATGCCTTGCAAGGCGAGTCTTTCTATCAGGTGCCGGTCAGTGTGCGGGGGCTGCCCGCGCTGGAACGCCTGTTGTTTGATGGCGATGCGATCGCGCAGATGCAGCTCGATCCTTACCGTTGTCAGGTCGCTGTGCGCATCGCCGATTACGTGGCCGAGATGGGTGATGACCTCATCAAGGAGTGGCGCGAAAACATGGTAACGCATTTCAGCCAGGCGGGACCGGGCGCCGGTTTTTTTGAAGATGACCGGGACGCGGCCTTGGCACTGTTAAAGCCGTTGACCGAACAGCTGGAAGTGATTCGTGATCTAAAGCTGCTGCGCCCCATGGGCAGCCAGCAGGACAAGGCCAAGTACAAGCGCCTGGAGTCCTGGCGCAGTCAGCGTTCGCTGCGCAATATTCAGCTTAACGTTGCCGCGCTGGAGGAACTCTATCAAGGCCCGTCCTCCAGCCCATCGACAGATCGCAGCTTCAGGGCGTTGCTGTCGGGCACCAACAGTGCCGAGGTCGCCAAGCAGTTTGAGCGTGTTCAACATCAGCTGGCACAATTTGAAACGCCGATCGAGCAATCGATACGTACCCCGGCCGGTTATCAGCAATTGTCGGTTGTGGTGCAGCAACTGACGGAGCTTCATGATCAGTTGCAAAAACTGATGGCGGCCAACGATATTTATATGGGCTTTAACAGCCGCGACGGGGATTAACATGGGGATAGCTCGACGAGCCTTCAGCTTGGGCTTGTTAGGTTGGCTCTGTTATCCGAGCGGTGCGCTGCAGGCCAAATCCGCCCAACCTTTTTTGGCCAGCGCCGCCAAAGATCGTCAGGGCCGTTACTGGTTTCAGTTGTTAAACAGCAAGGCAGATGTGCAGCTCAGCGTGCCACTGGCGGCGCGTGCCCACCAGGTAGTGAGCCACCCCGAGCTGCCTTTTATTGCGGTAATCAGTCGCCGGCCGGGTAATGAGATTCTGATCGTCGATTACCAGCAAGGGCGGGTTGTGCACCGTTTGGCATCGCCGCCGGGCTATCATCTTTTTGGTCATGCCCTGTTCAGCGACGACGGACGTTATCTGATCACCACCGAAAACTCTATTGAAGCCGGCGAAGGTCGTTTGGTGATACGTGATCGGCAAGCCGATTATGAGATCGTCAACGAGCTGCCCAGCTACGGCATTGGTCCCCATGAGTTGAGGCTTTTGCCGGATCAAAAAACCTTGGTGGTTGCCAATGGTGGCATCCTTACCCACCCTTCGCAGGGGCGCAAGAAACTCAATCTCGATACCATGAAACCATCACTCGCCTATGTGTCTATGGACAAGGGGGAGTTGTTTGAGCAGCATTTTTTGCCCGACCATTTGCACCAGCTCAGCATCAGGCACCTTGATGTGAATACGCAGGGACAAGTGGTGATGGCCATGCAGTATCAGGGGGAAGCTGTCGATACAGTGCCTTTGGTTGCCACCCATCAACGCGGTAAGGACATTCACTTGCTGGAGGCACCCGATCTGACGACTCGCGCAATGAAGCACTACTGCGGCAGTGTCTGTTTCGAAGGCTCCGGTCGTTATGCGCTGGTGTCTTGCCCGCGTGGAAATTTGATGACGCTATGGGATACCCAAACCGGCACCTATCACGATCAGTTTCGTTTCCGAGATGGTTGTGGTGTGGCCGCTGCGGGTGCCGGACAGTTTCTGGTATCCAACGGCCAGGGCACCATCGCCCGCTACTCTATTGAGACAAAAAAACTGGAACCCTTTCTGTCGGGCTCAGGCTACGCCTGGGATAATCATTTGACGCGGGTTTAGTGGGTGTTAGATGTTATTTGTTCGTTTGTTATGGGGGAAGCGGGGGAAGTTCAGTTATCTATAGTTTCATACAGTCATGATGGCTATGTACCGAAACTTCGTTTGTTATGCGGAGTTGTTCTGCAATGCTTTCTAGCGAGCATGTCTCTTCAGTAAAGATATTCTTAACGACACCTTCCGGAGTTTTCGAGATTCTATTGAAGGAGCCTTCTAAGCTATACCTGAAAAATCCGCACTGAAAATCGCTAGTTAATAGCGTGGTAATGGCTTTATCACCTTCTAAAGATATTGAGAATTCGCACAAGTTTATGTCGTTACTACTACGGAATGTTGAGTGAAACAGTTTTCCATTCTTTAATGTCGCTTTACCAAATAGGGATGACCCACTGTAGTTAGGTGGGCCGCCGTCAATAGATACAAATATTACAGCTGAATCTTGATTGGCAGGATATACGATCAATTTTTTATAACTGTCTCCGTACGTACCGTAGTAAAGATCTATTTTTGCCTGTTCGCTAGCAAAACTTGAAAAGCTCACAAATATAAGGGGTAATAATTTTAATAAATTCATAGAGTCATCCATTGCAGGGCATTGAATCTGTGGCTAGAAAATCTTAGAAGTCATCTCATTAGATTCGATCCTAAATCTGCAGTGGCGATTCGCCGAACCTGATTTATCATCTTGCTAGTTACGACGAAATGGATACAAGAGCTGGCCAAAGAAGGTTCTGGGCAGGCGCTTGGTGGTTCCGTAGTGTGCGGGCCAATGTTCAGTTGGCATATGATAAGTGTTGAACAGTCGATCAAACAGCGGTGTATGCGCGGCATAGTTGGTGTCGATGGCCGGCGCTTCCGAGCTGTGATGCCAGTGGTGATATTGCGGGGTCACCACAATGTACTTGAGCGGTCCCCAGGGGATGTTCATATTGCAATGAATCACGATCGCTTGCAGGGCTGCAAATGCGACATAGGCATCCAGTACCTCTTTCTCAACGCCAATCAGATAGAGACTCACCATCACCAGGGTACGTTCGATAATGGTCTGGCCGATATGTGAGCGTGATCCGGCCAGCCAATCCATGGATTCAACGGAATGATGCACCGCATGGAACGGCCACAGGTATTTTACCTCGTGAAAGGTACGGTGCTCCCAGTACAGAATGAAATCGGCAACGAGCACTACAACGCCGAGTTGCAGCAGGAAGGGCAGTGACTGTATGCCACTCTGCAATGACGAGCTGACCGCCCAATCCATTTTGGATATCACAAAGTTACCGATCAGCAGCAATACAGAGATCAGCAGGTGATTGATGCAGAAGTAGAGGAAGTCGAGATCCCACTCTTTGCGCAAAATCACTTGATCACGATACTTGGGAAACAGCTTCTCCAGGGTGGTGAAGACAAGGGTCGAACCCAGGAATGCCAGGATAAGCCAGTCGATGCCGAGCGCCAGAGGCTTGGCCTCGACGTCGCCAACGGGAATGGTATAGCCGCCCAGCGCAAAGGCGGTCAGAGTGGTGAGAATACCGAAGGCGCCCAGGCCCTTGTTGTTGCATCGGGCAATAGAGACAACGCCAAAAAACAACGATGCCCACATGCCGTATTTGAGCACCAGCTGCAGGGTTTCGGCGTTATACACCGCCCTGAGTTCAGTCGTTGTCAGGTAAGAAGGGTAAAGATACGCCAGCACGGCGAGCAGGCTTAAGCCTCCGAGGAAGGCCGAGCTGTACCCACTTAATCGGCCGCTACCGACTTTTAAGGCTTTTTCCGGTTGCTGGGGGACTTCCCGCTCCTGGTACTGGTAACTCATTATTGCTCCATAAAGTCCGTTTTTTGGTTAGTCGGCTATTCAATACTACAAAGCTGATCGGTTGTAGTTTTCATTGCCGAATAAGAGAACGCTATCACGGGCACGCCCTGTTGAGAAATTAATTAGATGGAGAGTAGGGTTTAAGAGGGTAATAGGCATTCTATGGGGCCGCAGTCGAATGGTATTACGTAGGACAGTTTGTCTGCGACTCCTTTGATTATGGCCTCTGCAGGAGTCAGAGGGTTTGTGGTTTCCAACGCACCAGTCTGTATGTCCTGTAATGATGTCGACTAGAGAGATCGATCTCCGCATATTCAAGCCAAGACTTTGCCTGAGATAACCATAGGGTAAAGTTTTTGTGAGGTACTGGATGTCTCATCTTCAGTTAGATGTTGGTATTCGTTAAAGTGGGGGAAGTTCAGGTCTCTCTGGATTTGCCCTGTTAACTGATCTTTGAATTATCTATTTGAATCTATTTCTTTGCGTTCGTAATCGGCCCATTTTGAATCGCACTCTGATGTTAGTTCTAGATTGAATAGCCCAGCTTCTAAGCAGTGAATAATGATACTCCATAGCTTAGAGTGCATGGCCTGACTTGAATAGGATTCTTGGAATATTGATCCATCTACATATTTGAATGTGATTGTGTGGCCACTCTTATCGAATCCAGAATCTATTTCTATAACGTGAGACATGTTGATTACACGATTGCCAAATCGCAATAGATATTGGTTGGAAATATTCTTTACTTCTTCTTCAATATCGCCTTTATCAAACATCTTAAAAATACTCCTTTGCGATTTTTTGTCAGTTAATGCCGGTTGAAAATACGATCGGAGCGTAGTGTGGCGAGTCAAACCCGCGTGATTTTCGGGCGATTTTTCCTAATCTTTTTAGGTCTTATCATCGATACGCTCTAGCATCATTGATGCCTTGTTTAAAAGATATGCTACCCTATGAGTGAAGCTGCTTACACCATATGAAATTGCCCAGTCATCCTTTGTAGAGTTAAAACCACCTGGAGATGGGTCAGGTAATAGTAGCCCTCTGCGAATAAGATCATTAATTGAAAAGTATAGTGTTTCAATACTTACATGGCTGCCAATTTCTTCTTCATAATTTTTATTCGTTAAAGTAACTCGAGCATATACGTATTCATCGTCAGTGAGAGTGGCACTTGCAAGCGGGGTAAATAAATCTAGTGTTTCATCTGTGATTGATGAAACGCCCCTTACGAAAGCAGTTATTTCTTCTTGGTTAAAGTTTAACTCTTTATCTTGGCAATAGAGCAGTGCCGTTGCCATCAATATACGCTGAGATGAAGATTCTAGAATTACTTGAGTATATTTTTCAATTTTTTCTTGGCCGATATCACTTTCTATAAAGTTTTGAAGTCCCGCTTGATCTTCAGGAGACATATATTCATAGCGAAGATCAACGCATCGAGCAAACTCTTCAAGTCTTTTTTCTTGCTGTCGGATTCTCGCATTTCTAAGAATTGGAAATAGTTTTCTGCCTATTTCAAAGGCAGTTTTTGTAGTTAATAATTCACTCAATATCAACTCCTATAGCTCGATTAAGATTGGGGCTGGTCTTACCCGCAAAAATTGCAGCGGCAAGGCTGTCCAAGGAGTGCAGCGATTGATGTTGCTTGGCCATGTTTCTTTAAATAACCACATATTGCTATTTCTAGACCAGGAAGATCAATAAGCATATCAAACACCCTGTCGTCATCTAACTTATAACAAATAGTCTCGAGACCATCGAAGTCTTCAATTCGGAAACTTTCGAATGGGATACCGGTTGACTCGAGCCATTACTTTGCATCTTTTTCTGTGTGTTTAATTGATAATTCCATGATCAAAAGTGACATTTAACGTCTTGCTAGGCGACAGGTTCACGAGTCCGTTGCAGCAACTTGTTATCACTTCTATACAACGTCTTTGTACTCCAGCTCTATGCTACTGAACTGAACTTCCAACTCTTCGCCACTGCAAAACAATAGGCGATGAAGGAAACTTCCCGACTCTCCTAGCTCGACCTCATGACACATAACATCACTTTTATAATTATCAATGTCCTTTCCTAACATTTCCTCACTAGGTCGAACAATAATATTGCTCGAATCATAAGTCAGCCAAACTTTCCTTAAGCCTCCACGATTATCTGTATCAAGCTCAATGCATAGCCTTGAACTGCTTTCAGCGAAGTCAATAATTCGAGCATCGTGCAAGCCAACCGTTTCCAACCCAACAAAATAGCTTTCAGGCAGCATCCCTTCACTGATTTGTTTCAAGGTCACAGGCAAGTCTTCCCAGATGGATTTGCAATAATCTTCATATTCAGTGTGAGCGATGTTTTGTTCACACTTTTCATCCGTAAAATATTTCATAGCTCAAACTTAAATTGGTGATAACAGCTTAATCAAGAGCCTATGGCCTTATATCACTTTGGCTTTCTAACACCTGTAACCAAATGACGGCCAGCGGCGAAATGTTTTAATGATTAATACCTTACCAGATTATTCGTGAAACCGTCATTCGAGATACTGTGCCATCTCGGTTTGCTTGCTTGGCTCCTATATCCTGATGCGGAAGATAGTAATCTATATATATCAATACCTTACAACTCATCCTTATTTGATCAAGAGAAAGGGGTCTCTTGATCTGGATGTGTTCTGGAACGCAGCCAATTTATTCAAGATGTCAGCTTTCAGCTCATCAAGCCAGATCGCGCCGGGCAAAAGAAAAGTGCTCGAAACTATGCTTATAGGGGGACTCTCCGATACGGTGAACACGTGCAACACTCATTTTGTAATTGTAGTTGCCGCTGATCCAGTCCTGGATTCGGCCGCTTAGCGCATTAGCCGGGGCATCATAGCGAAGGAAGTCCATATAGAGTACGCCCTGTTTTATCTGAGGCGTGACATGGGCCACGGCCCTGACTTTGGCTGAAGTGAGTTCGATATGGCCATTCTCCATCAGTTTTGAGAAACGAAAATCATCCGCTTCGATGCCCAGCAGCGTGTGTTTGTGACCCGGTACCCGGTCCGAAAAAACCTCGACGTAATCACCGCTCTCGATGCCTCTGGTGCTGGCGTCGTCTGGATGGATTTCCACAATATTTTCCGGCAAGCGCCGGTTAAGATAGGGTTTGCGCTTATCGTCGAATCCGGATTGCCAGCGCTCCTTCAGGCGACCCGAGGTCAGCCAGAGTTCATCTTTTTGGGGGGACAGCCATTCCCAGTAATCGGAAAACAGCGACCAGGGAGATTTTTGCAGATTCAGCTTTCCCGTTTGGGAATTGAATGCCGTGAGCTTCTTGGTAAAACGGTTAACTCCCGCAGGGCCGCTGTCGGGTAGCTTTCGATTTATATCATGCAATCGCTTGGTGCCGATAAGCTGGCCGTCATCCTGCAACATGACGGGGCCCTGTATGCCCTCGGTGCCAAACTCGCGCATCTTGTCGTGCAGCGATTTGCCTTCTTTGTCCGCAACAATTTTAATCGGGTAAAAGTCTTTGCGTGATCCGCGCGTGAAGCGCGCCGCTTCTTCGGCGACCTCCGAGGCGTCTTGCCAGTCGAAACCCTCGAAGCCCATACGAGTCGCGATGCCTGCGATAATCCACCAGTCGGGTTTGGCCTCACCGGGGGCATCATAAAACTGGTCGTACAACCGAATGCGGCGTTCGCCGTTGGCCCTCATAAAGGGAGACTCGCCCCAGGTGGCGGCTGGCAAAATCAGGTCGGCATAACGCGCCCCTATCGGGTCGATTAGATAGATGTCCTGATTGATTACGACCGTGCCGCCGGAATCTGCGCGCCGTTTTAAGGTGTCGATTACCGCGTCTCTGTCCGTGCTGGTGATCTGGTGGGGGTTGTTGTGAACCAGCTGTTCAAAGCGATCACGCAGCTGATAAGTACCACTCATTGCTTGCAGCCAGGTGGTGCCGATAACGTGCGCCAGCCGAGTATGTCCGGATATAAAATAGCGGTCGGTATCCAAAGCACGCCGGCGTCGTCCCGGCAACTTCTCTGGTGACATATTGCGGGGGTACTTGCCGCCACGAACACCACCCCGTTGATGGCCGCCGCCGCGGCCAATGACCTGTCCGGGTCGACCGCCAGCGCCAACGATAATCCCCAGCGCGGATATGGCGTTGGTATTGCCGGTATTGTTGGACCAATAGAGCCCTTTCTCGATCATGATGGACGTTTTGGGCCGGTTACCATTTGCACGTGGAGCGGCCATCAGGCGCGCGGCCTGAACGATTTTTTCAGGGGCCACGCGGGAAACTTTTGCCGCATTCTCCAGGCTGAATTCGGGTTGATCCAGCAGCCATTGTGTCCAGTCCTCGAAACCATCGGTTTGAAATTTTCCCCAGGTGGTTCGCCACTGCCAGGGCGTATTGCGGGTGCCTTGGCCGAAACCGGAAGTGGATTCCCACTTGGTGTTGACCCAGTTTTTAATCCACTCTTTGTCCTGCCATTGGTTTTCGACAATCAGCCGCGCGATGGCATTGATCACCAGTAGGTCGGTGCCAGGGGTGACGTCCAGCCATAGGCCGCCGTTGTCTTCGGCAAAGGCCACACCGGCGGTTTTGCGCGGCAGCATAAAGATGGTTTTCTGGCCATTACGAATGCCGGGCATGATCCACTGGGTAAAAATGGTGTTCTTGGTTTCAAACGGGTCGGTACCACAGATCAGCAGAGTTTCTGCATCTCGCCAGTCTTCGTAGCAGGCGGCAAAATTATCGAAGCCCGCATCGCGAAACCCGGGCGTTGAGGTCACATCGGCAGGCGTGTCGTGAAAGGTAAAGTTAGGGGTTTGCAGGTGACGAAAGGCAAACTTGGAGATGGCGTAGGTGTTTTCGAAATATTGATAGGAATAGCTTTTAATGCCGTAGGCCTGGGCGCCATGTTGATCGATAACATAACGGCCAATGCTCGCCGCAATATCCAGCGCCAGCTCCCAGGAGATGGGTTGAAGGGTGCCGTTGACTCGTAGCAACGGGGTCTTTAATCGGTCCTTTGTCGGACCGTCTTCCCGGTAGCATTTTTGCGCCAGGGTTCCGCCGAGTATCGAGTGGTCTCCGCCTACATTGACCACTTTGGCCTCTCTGTCCGGTAACACCAGAACATGGTGCGCGGTGCCATTGTGTTTCACGATGGTGTGCATGTTGGGCGATACCCAAGTGCTTAATGGCGTTACCGGAAAATCCAGCCCCAGTGCGTTTGTCGCGGCTTGAGTGCTTCCCTGGGTCATGGTGGTCGGCCAGCGGTAGACCTTGTAGCCACAGCCAACGATGCAATAGTCGCAGACCGTTGTAATAACTTCTGCGTTGGTGGGCGGCAGGGGGACCGAGCAGGGTGCTGGAGATTGTGCGCAGTCATTCATCAGGTTGGTATCTTTGGACATGGCTTATACCGGGTTACTTTGGTGGCCGTAGACAAGGCCCAGAACGCCACGGGCAACAATCGTCTCAGCGTCGAGCTCAAGCACAATTTGTGGCAGGCTTTGGGTTGCGTTACCGGTGATCAGAATGCCGTGCCGGGTCAGGTCGAAACTGCTCAGGTGCAGCGGACAGGGACCCAGCGATGCGTTATTCGATTGATAGGTGCCTCTGAGATTACCGCCCATATGGGTGCAGGTCAGGCTGAAGGCGACTATGTCCTGGTCGGGTCCGATGCCCAGCCCTGCAGCTTGCCCCAGCTTGATCAACATACATTGGCTATAAGCACCCTTTTGGGGGTAATCAAAATAGAGGGGTTGGTGAATTTTCAGATCGCCAAGACGAGCCAGTGGTGTGCGGGTATGCCTGCCAACCTGTGCCTGAACCTCACCCAGACCCAGGACGGGCAGGGTTGTTAACGTGATAGCGGTTGCCGTGCTAAACAGAAAATCCCGGCGCTTGATCAGGCAGTTAGAAAGGGTGTTTGATTGGGTCATTAGTGAGGATTTTCCATGTTTGGCGCATCCAATGGCAGCATGAGTGGCAGTTCGGGTTCTTCAATCAAGATGGGTTCACCGCTCAGGCTTAGCAGGAACGCGATAAGATCTTGCTTTTCCTGTTCGTTCAAACCTAGCGGCTGGATCAACGTCGATCGGGTGTCGATAAATTCATTGTGATCGCCGCCTTCGTTGTAAAAGTCGATCACCTCTTCCAGGGTTTCCAGAGCGCCATTGTGCATATAGGGCGCGGTGTATCGGGTATAGCGTAACGAGGGTGTACGGAACTTGCCTTTATCCGCTTTTTGTTTGGTTCTGAAATACAAACCCAAATCATCTTTGGTGTTTCGGTAGAGCTCTTCGGTAACACCCTTGGCATAGAGCTCAAAACGGAACGTGATTTGCGCCATGCCATCTTCTTCCCATATCCAGGCCGGTGGCACACCAATGTTGTAATACTTCTGATCCGACAGCAGGGCGCCATTGTGGCAACGCACGCAACCGGCTTTGCCGGTAAACAGTTGTAGGCCTCGAAGTTGCTGAGCATTTAATGCTTGATCGTCGCCACGCATGTACTGGTCGAAGGGTGTATCGGTTTGCACCAATGTACGCTCGAACGCGGCGATGGCTCTCCAGGCATTATCAAGTTTGGGCCATGTGTCGCCAAACACCTGCTGGAACCGTTGGCGGTATTCCGGAATAAAGGCGAGACGTGCTTCCATCTGATCGGCTTCGCCATTGCCGGCCACCGCGCCTTTCTGGGCTGCAGGAGCCTGTTTTTCCAACGACGATACCGAGCCTTCCCAGAATAATTCAGAGTAATAGGCGCTATTGATAATGGTTTGGCTGTTACGCCAATGTACGGTGCCCGGGTAGCCCATGGATACCGAGTCGGGAAAGCTCCAGCCTGCTTTGGGTATGTGGCAGGAGGCACAGGAAATACTCCCGTCGCCGGAAATCCGTGAATCAAAAAACAGTAATCGTCCCAGGTCGATTTTGGCTTGTGTTTGCCGATTGTCGGTGGGTATCGGAGGTGGCCCAAGGGGTGCCAAAGCAGCGGGGCGTGAATCATCGGCGGCTATCGAAAAGGAACCGGTAGCCGCTAGCAATGATATTAAAAAGCGATATTTCATCAGTTCTTCTGCTCCCGCCAGTCTTCGATCACGGGATATTCCTCGGTATCGGGTGTTTGCGCGACAAAGGCTTCACCGGTCAGCGCGTCACCGGAAAGGGCGTGCAAGAAGGCCTGCAGATCCTGTTTTTCCTGCGGGGTCAGATGCAATGGACTGAGCCGAGGGCTCTTATTGGGATCTTTGCCGCCACCCTGGTTGTAGAATTCAATCACTTGCGACAACGAATCAAATACGCCGTTGTGCATATAGGGCGGTGTGTGGATAAGTTCCCGCAGGCCGGGTGTTTTGAAACTGCCCAGATCGCTGCCATCGGCGCGGTGCATTCGGACATGGGCGCCGACATCCCGGCGCAGCTGCAGGGGCCGGGCAACGCCCATAAACCTGGCGTAGCTAAGATAGGTCAGGTGCCGTACCGGGTCGGTAAAGATTTCCGGGTGTTCGGGGACGCCGAGGTTGTGCGTCTGCTCGTCGGTAAACAGGGGGCCATGGTGGCACTGGTTGCAGTTCGCCTTACCGTTGAAAAGCCGTTGGCCGCGCCGGGCCGCCTCAGATAATAAGCCCGTGTCGATAGCGGCGTTACGGCTGGTGAGCGTTTTCAAAAATTCTGGAATGGCTTTGCGCACACCGCCGTTTGAAGGTTCCCCGAGTCCGGCCTGCTGAAACAATTCATGGTATTCGGGCAGCTGTTTGAGGCGTTCCTGCATCAGCCGCATGTCCATGTTCATCAGCCAGCTTTCGGTAATCATCTCCCGGGTGACATCATTCAGATTGGTACCGATGCGGCCGTCGTGCAGCCAGCTCTCCCGGTGCGCGGTGTTGATCAAGGTGGGCGCATTGCGAAAGCCTTTCATACCGGTATAGGCCGGAGACAGGGCCTGAGGATTGGCAAAACCGTGTTCCGGTTGATGGCAGGAGGCGCAGGCGAGTTCGCTATCGCCCGAGAGCCGGGGATCATAGAACAGATGCTTACCGAGCTCGGCCAGGGGCGGGTTGACGGCTAAAGGGGCCGGTAGTTCCGCGCGACCACTGAATGCGATCGTTGATAGCCACAGAGTCAATAGCAGGCGACGGCTTGTTGAGCGCAAGCAAGTCATTGTTTCTTCCTTTGGCTACTATGCAGCGGTATGAAAATGCTTTCCGGGGCGGTGTCATGAGGTTGTCTCAGGAGTGCCGCTCAAAAGCCGTTTATGAGGTGTTGAAATCCCTTGGTCTAAGCCTAATGCAAGTGTCGTGCGTTGTTGTTGATAAGGATCAATTAATGCTAATGAGAATGATTGTAGTTTATGCTAATAAGTCAATGACAATAAAATGGAGCTTTGCCATGCCATTCTGGTTGCCGCGTTCTTTGCTCGGCCTTTCCTTTGCGGGTCTGCTGTGTGTGCCGAGTGCCTGGGCGGAAACGATCGAGGTCGAGATGATCTACCCGCCCGCGGATCCGGCGCATGGGGCTTTGTGTCACACCCCGGAGGGCGATGTTCCGGCGGATGCTTCGTTGTTGGCCATGCTGGATCAAGAGTCTCATCAGGCGACCGCCAGCACTGCAGGTGAATCGCAGTCCGTGCAGGTGGATCAGCTGATCGATACGGATGCGGATGATCCGTTGAAGATGTTCCGGTTTTCCCCCAACTACATTGAGATACAGCCCGGCGACAGCATTCGTTTTATGAACTCTCTGGGTCAGCACACTGTGGTGTCGATCAAAGGCATGATCCCGGAGGGAGCCGAACCCTTTAGCATCGCCCATGAAAAGGTGGCGGAGGTGACCTTTGAGCAGCCGGGGGTGTATGGCATTCGCTGCCGCGTCCACAGTCGTTATGGCATGGTGATGCTGGTTAAGGTGGGTGATGAGTTGCCAAATCTGGAGCAGGCACGCGAAAAACGCCACTACCGCAAAGCCGCCAAACAGTTTAAGCAACTGTTTCAGCGGCTGGATCGAAGCCTGGTGGCTGAGGGCTAGTTAACTCTGGCGAGCCGGGCTGGTTTCGCTGGCGTCTGCGTCCTGTTCATTGGTCAGGGCTTCACGCGCCTCTTCAGGTGTCTTATCCCAGACATCGGCATCCAGGGTGCGGTCCAGGAATTCAAACTTACGCCGGTCGAAGCAGGGGATTTCGCCACGGTCGACCTGTTGCTCGAAGTCCTTGATCACCCGAAAGACAATGCCAGACAACAGCAACAGTGCAATGACGTTGATGATGGCCATCATGCCCATGCTCAGGTCCGCCAGGCTCCAGACCACGGGCAGGCTGGCGATGGCGCCGTAGATCACCATGCCCAATACCGCCAGGCGGTAGATCACCACGGCCCATTGGCGATCGATGATAAAGCGCAGGTTGCTCTCGCCGTAATAGTAGTTGGCGATGATCGATGTGAACGCGAACAATAAAATGGCAATGGCGATAAAATCACTGCCCCAGCTACCGACCAGGCTGCTCAGCGCGTTTTGGGTCAGGGCAATGCCCTGCAGGCCACTGCCGCTCTCCAATTGTCCGGATACCAGCACAATCGCCGCCGTGGCCGTACAGATAACAATGGTGTCGATGAAGACCCCTGCCATGCCGATGATGCCCTGGGTCACCGGATGGGGTGGGTTGGGGGTCGCGGTTGCGGCCGCATTGGGCGCGCTTCCCATACCGGCCTCATTGGAAAAAAGGCCGCGTTTTACGCCCTGCATGATGGCCTGGGACACCAGGTAACCGGTGCCTCCCGCAGCCGCGCTGCCGATACCAAAGGCGCTGTCAAAAATCAGGCGAAACACCGCCGGCATTTCACTCAAGTGAGTAATCACGATAAACAGGGCGACGGCAATGTAGGCCAGAGCCATAAAGGGGACGACAATTTCGGCGAAGCGCGAAATGGAGCGAATGCCGCCGAAGACGATCAATGTGGTGACGATGGCTACCAGTACGCCGCTGACCCAGGGGGTTACGTCGAAGGCGTTATGCATCGCGGCGGCGATAGAGTTTGACTGAACCGAGTTAAAGGCCAGACCAAAAGCGATGATCAGGCAGATGGAAAAGGTAATACCCAGCCAGCGTTGGCCCAACGCTTTCTCGATATAGTAGGAGGGGCCACCACGGAAGGTGCCGTCACCATTACTGGTTTTATACAGCTGGGCCAGGGTGTTTTCCATCAGGCTGGAAGACATCCCCAGCAAGGCGATGACCCACATCCAGAAAATGGCGCCGGGTCCACCCAGATAGAGAGCCATGGCCACACCAGCCAGGTTGCCGGTTCCTACCCGGGCTGCCAGGCTGGTGCAAAAAGCCTGAAAGGATGAAATGCCATTGCCCGTTGTCTGCCGGCTTCCCAGCAGAGCACGAAAGGAAAAGCCCAGGCGGCGAAACTGGATGACACCGGTGCGCAGGGTGAAATAGATTCCGGCGCCCAGCAGCAGGTACACCAGGATGGATCCCCAGATCAGGTCGTTGGCAGAGGCAATAAGAGGGTTCATCCCGAATTCCAGAACTCGTTTGGGTTGGTTGGTATCGGGTTATGCTAAAACGGCAGGCTGTACCGCAGTAGTCGTACAATTACCTAAGATGTGCAGGTAAATCCTGAGGGGCTTGTCTGGCTTGGTAACCCCTTTGCGTAGAGATAGCGCTCTGGGGCTATATTCACTTTATGCTTTGCCGTTATAATCTTTATTACCTGCGCCGAAGCAGGGGGTACCCCATTCTTTTAATGCCGAGAGTACGTCACGCGTGACCACCAAGTTATACCAGGTCTTTATCAGTGGCTCCCACAGCGATTTGCAGGAGGAGCGATCTGCGCTATTGCATACTCTGTTGGGCATGGGCTGTATTCCGGTAGGACCGGAGCTGTTGCCTGATTTCGGCGATTCTTCAAAGGATATCTGGCCCCATGTCCAGCAGCAGATTTCGGCCAGTGACTATGTCATTGTCTTGAACGCCTCGCGCTATGGCCCCCTCACGCGCAGTGGCGTCAGCTATATGCACCGTGAATATACCTATGCCAAGACATTGAGAAAGCCGATTCTGTGCTTGTTGCATGATGGCAAACACGCTTTGGGTGCCGATCGCACCGAGGCGACTATGGAAGGGCAGGCGCGATTACGGGTCTTTCGTGACGAGCTTAAGGCACATCCGGAAATCAAGTGGGGCTCTGTCGCCGGTTTGAAACAGGCCATACAGCGTCACCTGCCGACCTTTATTGAAGATAACCCTTCACCGGGCTGGGTGCGTCCGGAGAATGCCAGCTTCTCCTTGCGTCAAGAGAACTTGCAGCTCAGGCAACAGGTCGCCGAGCTCAACGATTTGCGTGACACTCTGTCGCCGTCAGGGAGTAATAGCCTTGAAGACTCTCTCAGCGAGCGTGCCGAATTCTCGTTTATTTGTAACCTCTATATTGAAGGCAACTGCAAGCTGGCTACCTTGAAAGCCAGCATCAGCTGGAAAGACGTCTTCGCAGCCTTCTCCAGCCAGCTTAAACCCAGCGCCAGTGAAGACAAGATCAAGCAGGATCTGTCCGCCTATTTGGCCAATGCTTACCGAGGGTTGGTTTCCAAGCGGCATCCGGAAGCCCATGCGGTGAATGACTTTCAGTTCACCGAGCACTCCATGCGTATGATACGTTTGCAACTGCGCCGTTTGGGATTTATCAAAAAAGATACCCAATTATCAGACAAGAACCGTGCGATATGGCAACTTACGGCAGCGGGCGAACGTGCTCGTGGCCGTTTTATCGCAGCATGATCCCATTCCCTCAATTCGCATAAGGACAGGTTACTACCGACATGTTTTGGCTTGGAATCCTGATTGGTACGGTGCTTACCTGGCTCTTTATGTCGGGGGTGATCAAGCACCTGGCGAACGCTCTGAGTGGTCGGCTCTGGCGACCCAATCTGGATGCCAAATCGATGAGCCAGGAGCAATGGCTGTTGAACATTTCCGAGCACCCACCCAGCAGCTGGAACCATCTGGGGTATTGGAAAGAGGCCAGCACTTACGAGAGAGCCTGCGTTGAACTGGCTGGTTTGCTAGCTGATCGCGCTTGCCTGCGGGCCAGTGATCGAGTGGTTGATGTCTCCTTTGGTTGTTCCGATCAGTTGCTGATTTGGGTCGACTATTACCAGGTGCAATCCCTGCATGCTTTTAGCAAGGTGTATTGGCAGCAAGAGCAGGCGCGCCGACGATGCCAGCCCTTCAGCCAGGTACAGATTCATAAGGGTGACCATATGGCGGTTGCCGAGCTGCCCGAATCATCAGTGGACAAAGTGTTGGCGTTGGACAATGCCTATTATTTTTCAGATAAGGCGGGCTTTTTCCGTGAGTGCCGTCGCGTTCTCGTTGACGAGGGCACCTTGGCATTGACGGACATGGTGCTGGTACGTCCGCAGAGTGGCCGCTGGGAACAGTTTGTCTGGAAAATTCTGGCGCGTATGGCGGGAGTACCGCTGCAAAACCTTATTACTCGTGAAGAGTATGATGCCTTACTTGAAGCGCAAGGCTTCAAACAGGTGACCGTTTCCGACATAACCGACGATGTCTTCAGCGGTTTTTTATATTGGCAGCAACAACATTATATGAACCTGCGGACTTTCACGGGGCGCCAGCGATGGTTCAAGGTTCGGCTGACGGCAACCTTTATCCGTTGGTTCCTGGTGCGTGACCTGGTCAGGTACCTGTTAGTGACAGCACGCTAAGCACTGCCTATCCTATCTTTAGGGCTGCGTTTTACGCCGCCGATTCAAGCTTTTCACCCGGCAGCAGATACAGTAGATAAGCCCAGATCGTGGACTGGTCCGTTCAGTTCGTGTGCTTGATGTCCTATATAATGAAAAAACGGGTAATGATTATGTTAACCAGCCTTCTGAATAGCCTGCGCAGTCGCTTGCTCCTTCCATTAATCATCGCGGTGATCGTGGTGATAGCGTTGCAAACACTGATCACCCTGTCGCTCACCTCGGGTAGCGTCAATGAGCTGGTAGAAGGTGTCTCGGGGCAAATGGAAGCAGAGAACCTGAATATTGCCAGGGAGCTCGACGACAGCGGCCGCCAGGTTGAGCGTTCGATCGCGGCACTTGCGGAAAAATCCAGGGAGGTGTTGGCCACCACGCTGGAAGAGCAGCTAGGCAACGAGCAGGTTAAGGTGGCTTCCCAGCTGGCGAAAACACTAAAGGCTTCCGCGGATTCCATGGCGCAGTTGTTGGCGGCGGTGTCTCCGGCCGCTATCTGGGATGAGGATACGCCGCTATTGACCGAGTATGTGCGTGTGGCG
This sequence comes from Aestuariirhabdus haliotis, assembly GCF_023509475.1. NCBI lineage: Bacteria > Pseudomonadati > Pseudomonadota > Gammaproteobacteria > Oceanospirillales > Aestuariirhabdaceae > Aestuariirhabdus > Aestuariirhabdus haliotis. The sequence continues at coordinate 45,298 of NZ_JAKSDZ010000015.1, forward strand.
CATAAGAATCCTGATGTAATTTTCGCCTTTTATTTCGATGCCGATGACAAGCCCCTGACGCGCCACCTGGAGCGCAATGATCCCCGGGTTAAACGTTTGCTTGAGCAGGGCGAGGGGCGGCGATCCCGGGATAAAGTACTCAGTGCGGCCCGCGCCGATAGTAATATTTATATCAGTAGCGTGGAGATTAATCCGCGGGGCGCGGTGATTGGGCGTTTTATTATGGGGGTATCTCGGGAAGAGGAGCAGCAAGCCGTTGAGGCCATGGAGAGCAGTTTTACCCAGGTGGTTGAGGTTAGCCAACAGTTGGTTGACGGAGCTATTCAGGTTCAGTCTGCAGGAACATTGAAAGACCTGGGCGCATCCATTGATAACGTCAAGCAGCGTAATGAGCAGGCGCTGTTAGTGGTGCAGCAGGATATAGAGAGCTCTTCTTCGATGCTGGTGCGAAATCTTACCCTGATCATGTTGGTCATGGGGGTATTGTTGGTGTTTGTGCTGGTGATTGCCATGGCAATACGGGTGCTGGCCAAGGTCAATGTGCTGACTGGCGAGGTACGTGAACTGGCCACCGGTGAAGGCGATTTGACGCGTCGCATTGCGATTCGCAGTAACGATGAAATTGGCGACATGGCGGCGGAAATAAACCGCTTTATCGAGAAAACCCAGGGCATCGTACAGGAGGTTAATGGCGCCGCTGACCAGACCGGTTCAAGCATCGATGACCTGTATCAGCAGAGCAGTCATATGCAGGAGGCGATGGATCGTCAGAAACAGGCTGTGGGACAGGTGAGCCATGCGCTTGATGAGATCGTCACCAGTATTCAGTATGAAACAGAAAGCGTGCAAAACTCATTACTCAGTGTCGATCAGGTCAGGGAAAACACCTCGCAGACTGTAGATATCTCCGGCAAGGTGCGAGAGCTGTTTACCTTGCTGGTGGAAAAGGTTCGTGAGGCATCCGATGTGGTCAACTCGCTGCAAGATCGGTCTGATCAGATTGGCACCGTACTGGATGTGATCAAGGGGATTGCCGAGCAAACCAACCTGTTGGCTCTCAATGCCGCAATAGAAGCGGCGCGTGCCGGAGAAAGTGGACGGGGCTTTGCCGTCGTCGCCGACGAGGTTCGCTCCTTGGCCAGTAAAACCCAGCAATCAACGGAAGATATTCAACGCACCATAGAATCTTTGCAGAGCGGCGCAAAAGGGGCGGTGGGTGTGATCGATGACGCCTGTTCCCATGCCGAAGAAGGGATTGAGGCCATTTCGATGGCGGACCAGCTACAGCAAAATGTGCAAGCTTCGGTGCAGGAGCTTTACGACCTGATCAATAATATTGCTTCTATGGCAGAAGAGCAGTCCCATGTATCGGTCGATCTCAAGAGCAGCGTTGACACCATCAACGGTGAAACTGAGCGTTCGTTACAGTCGGTTAATGAGGTCGCTGACACAGGCAGTAAGCTGGCTACCTTATCGGCGGCATTGAAGAAAGCGGTATCCCAGTTTCGTGTATAGTTAGGCGCTCTTGTCTTAACTGGTTCCGGAAATATGGCTTCAATAATCGATCTGCGCAGTGACACAGTCACTCAGCCCTCAAACGCAATGCGTGACGCGATGAGTCGAGCACCCGTGGGTGACGATGTCTTCGGCGAAGATCCTACGGTTAATCAACTTCAGGAATTGGCGGCTGCACTCAGCGGTCATCAGGCAGCACTGTTTGTGCCAACGGGGACTCAAAGTAATCTGGTTGGACTGCTGGCGCATTGCGAGCGTGGCGATGAATATATCTGTGGCCAGCAAGCCCATACTTATAAGTATGAAGGGGGCGGTGCGGCGGTGTTGGGCAGCATCCAGCCGCAGCCGATTGAATTCGAGGCTGATGGTAGTCTGGACCTGAAACGGGTTGAGGCGAGCATCAAAGCGGATGACTTTCATTTTGCCCGTACCCGATTGCTGGCGCTTGAAAATACCCACGCAGGAAAAGTATTGCCGCTGGATTACCTGCAAAGCGCCAGGGAATTCTGTGATCAAAAAGGCCTGGCCTACCACCTCGATGGTGCGCGAGTTTGCAATGCCGCGGTCAAGCTTGGCGTTAGTCTGGATACCATTACATCACCTTTTGATTCGGTTTCTATTTGTTTGTCCAAGGGGCTCGGGGCGCCTGTCGGCTCGGTACTTTGCGGATCCCATGAGCTGATCGGCAACGCGCGTCGCTGGCGCAAGGTGGTTGGCGGCGGTATGCGGCAAGCCGGAGTTCTGGCGGCGGCCGGAATTTATGCGTTGCAAAATAACGTGCAGCGGTTGGCCGAAGATCATCACAACGCCATGGAGTTAGCGCAAGGGTTGGCTGATATTGCTGAGCTGAGGGTGGAAACCGGTCGGGTGCAAACCAACATGCTGTACGTCGAGATGGCGCCAGAGCAGTTTGAACCCCTGAAGGTATTTATGGGGGAGCGAGGCATTCGACTCGATTCACGTCTGCCCATGCGCATGGTGACGCATCTGGATATATCTTCTGAAGACGTTATTCGAGTAGTGGCTGCGTTCAAACAGTTTTTTGCCAGCCGGCAAGGCTGAGTTATTTTTGACCAAACCTGGAAGATGCCCCGCCTCTCTGGGGTAGCCTGATTTATCCACAGCTGTTGCACAGGGCGGTGCAACATTTCTGTGGGTACTCCTGCGGCTGCTGATCGGATCTGCCAGATAGCCGGGTAATTTGCCAGTTAGAATTATGAGTAAACTCTGCCGGCTTTTTCTGCGTAAGATAATCAGTAAGCTGGTACTGCTATCCGGTCAGGGTGCCTTGCCGGAAGGGGCGTTGACTTGATTTATGTCGTGCGACGGGAGAGGTTAGGGAATGAAACCAGGCATCAAGGGATTGGTATTGCTAGTCAGCCTGTTTATGGTGGGTTGCACTCTCAAGCCTATTTACAACAACCTTTACTGGCTGGTGCCCTGGTACATAGAGGATTATGTCACTCTGAGGGACGGCCAGAGTCAGCGCATGCGTGATGGTTTGCGGGATTTTATCGAAGCCCATCGAGAGGAGCAGATACCCCATTACATTGGCTTTTTACGTTCACTGGAGCCATTCGCCGATGGAGTTACAGAACAGCAGCTGTGGTATCTGTCCCATCGAGTGGAGAACTTTTGGGATGAGCTCAAGCTTATGATGGCCCCGGAGATCGAGCATTTTATGCTGTCGCTCGATGAGCAACAGAAAAAAGAACTGTTTGAAAGCCTCGATGAATCTAACCAGGAGCTTCGTGAGCGCCTTCAGGAGCCCGGTGAGAGTGCTCAAGAGCGATATCGGGAACGTACCGAATCTCTGGTGGATTTCTGGTTGGGGTCGCCGACGGAGCAACAGCAACGTTTGCTGAAGGCTTATCAAGTACGCTTGAAGCCTAACGATCAAGGGTGGATCGACAGTCGTGAGCGTTGGCAGCAAGCCCTCAGGGAGGCGCTGGTGGAGCCGGTAGAGGTTGATCGGCTGCGTTTTCTGTTAACGCGTAATCGTGAACTCTGGAGTCTCAGTTACCGGGAGTCGATCCTGTATCACCGGGAGCTCACTGTGCAGTTGATCAGCCAGTTGAGCTATACCCTTACCGAACGACAGAAAAAGCGCTTTAAAGAGCAGCTGCAAGGTATTATCGAGAGTTTGGAATCGCTCTAGTGATAGCACTCAAGGCGTTTGTGATGGGCGCAGGGTAGATCTGGGTGAGCTACTCTAATGGATGGAGTGGGTACCCGTTAGTAGGGATACGGCTACTGGCTAAGAATCACAACTCTATAAATGTTGCTGTTGCATTGACGTCTCGGGCAGCGAAGGTTGGCCCACCACCCGAGAGGCTAAGCTTGGTATCGAAACTGAGGCTTAGTGGTCCATATGTGACATGCCGGATTTCATATCCGAGGTTGCCACGGGCAGCATCAGCTCTTTCTCGCTGCCATCGCTGAATTTCAGTACCACCTTGACCTGATCACCTTCCTTGAGAGGTTGCTTAAGGCCCATCAACATCACATGGTAGCTACCGGGCTTAAGCTCTAGAGTACCGCCGGCAGGAACCGCGACGCCTTCTTTCTGGTGTTCCATTTTCATCATCCCCCCCTCTTTCTTGCTGAGGTGGATTTGAACCATTTTAGCGACGCTGGAGTTTGCGGCGACCAGAGTTACCGCTGCGTCCTTGTGGTTGGCTATCTTCATGTAAGCGGCGCTATTGGGCGCTTCGGGAGGGACGGCCCGCACCCAGCCATCACTGATCATAAGATCTCCGGCGTAGAGGTTGACACTGAACGAACACAGCAGGGCCATAACAAGGGTTGATAGACGCATAGTTTCTCTCTTTTGTGGTTTAGATTGATATTTTGATGTGCTTAGTTGATCACTGAGCGGATACGGGTGCTCAGCTCGCTGGGCGTGGTTTCCCGTGGTAGCGTTGCGACCAGCTGACCTTCAGGATTGATCAGGAAGAAGTTGGCGCTATGGGACACCCAATACACGGAAGGATCATCACCTGTGTAGGTTTTCTCGTAGATCACACCATAGCTTCTGGCAACGGATGCAATCTGCTCTTCCGTGCCACGCAAGGTACCCAGTCGAGGGTGGAAAAAAGCGGCGTATTCCCCCAGTCGCCTGAGGTTGTCCCGAGCTGGGTCCAGGGTGATAAACAGAGCCTGCACTTTATCGTGCTCTTCTGTGTTTAACTGTTTCAGCGCGCCGCCGACAATACCCAGGTCAATGGGACAGATGTCCGGACAAGAGGCGTAGCCAAAATAGAGTACAACCGCTTTACCCTGGAGTTGTTGCAGGCTGACGGGGCCTTTGCTACTGGTGAGTGTAAAGGGAGGGGCTGGGGGGCGTTCCCTGGCCGCCGATTGTTCCTGATATAGGTAATACTGGACGCCCGCGGCAACGGTGACCATGGCAATCATAATCGGGATAAGTATCTGGTAAAAACGACTCACGTTAGGGGCTCCAGGGCAAAGGTGATCTGATAAATGCCGGCGTCTGTGGACAGGCGGAGCTCGGCAAGCCAGCGCATCTTCTGGTCCACAGTGCAGTAGCTGATTCGGGTGGTGGCATGGAAACCCTGAGCGGGGTTGCCTTCAAGAAAGACGGGTTGCAGCCCCATGTACATGCTTTCGCCAACAAACTGCAGCTGTGCTGAATTGACGCCTTCCGGGGTTTTCAGGCTGATTTCAAGGGGTTTGCCATGGGGCAGGCCGCGGGGCTCTATTTGCAAGGTAACATCGCCCAGTCCAGCCAGGTGAATGTTGCAGGGGGCGTTGAGGGGACAAGGGCCATTTACAGTGGCCAGTAATTGATCGGGAGGTTGGCGTTGCAGCCAGGTAGGCAAGACGACAATGCCCAGTAACAACAGGCCTAGACAAATGACTTGTATACCGGGATGACGCACGCTGAGGAGATTCCTTGTCAATTCAACTGTACGGATTATAAAGTGGGCTCAGGCTACAACCTAGGAGAATAAGTGCGTCAGATTGTCGCACATCAAGCTTCCATGTTTTTTGATACTCATTGCCATCTGGATTTCCCTCAATTTGATGACGGGCGTAGCCGTTTGCTGGACGACTGTGCCGCAGCCCGGGTGGATAAAATATTGATACCGGGAGTGTCGGCATCCAGTTGGGCTGGCTTGATGAGTCTGTGCGCCAAGAACGATTCAAGAGTTCAATTAATGGCAGCGGTGGGGTTGCATCCGTTTTATCTCGATCAGCACCAGGTAGTAGACCTGGTGCGATTGTCTCAATTGCTCCAGCAGCGGCCGGAATATCTGGTGGCGGTGGGAGAGATAGGCCTTGATTATATGTTGCCAGAGCACGGATGGCCGATGCAGCATCACCTGTTTCGCCAACAGCTTAAAATAGCCAAAAGTGAACAGTTACCGGTATTGCTTCATGTGCGTAAGGCTCATGATCAGGTGCTTAAGTGTCTTCGAGAGCTGGATTTTGATTGTGGCGGCGTTGTTCATGCGTTTTCAGGGAGTGAGCAACAGGCCCGGCGGTATATAGAACGTGGATTCCTGTTGGGCGTAGGAGGCGCCATCAGTTGGTCGCGCGCTACGCGGTTGCGAAGTATGATCGCGAGGCTGCCTATAGAAAGCCTGGTTCTTGAGACGGACGCTCCGGATATGATGCCGGCCTTTGCGGAAGGAGAGTGGAACTCACCCCTTAATTTGCCTGCTATTGCAGAGTGTCTTGCAGAACTGAAAAAGGTAAGTGTTTTGCAAATTGCGGATCAATCCCTACGCAATATTCTCAAGCTGCTCTATGCTGAGAAGTAATGGGCTTCTTTTTGACCTTGAGCAAGTCGGAGTTCGCATATGGCGGACTGTTCAATGGAGCTGTTTGAGGCCCGTGATAGTATCGAAATATGAGGCATAGGGATGTTTGTGGGAGTGTATTAAGTGTGCTCCAAATACGATAAAGCCTCGAAAGATCAAGATTCTGGCCCTAATGCTGACGTCAATGGATAAAGCGACGAGTGAGGGGCCACACACTATGCAAAGACGAGGAATCAAACCATGTCACTAGAGGCGATCACCAGAAAGATCCCACAGCAGCAGAGAGGTTTTGAGAAACAGCGACTTATTCTCGATATCTGCCAGGAGATCATACTTGAAGAGGATGTGAATTCGCTGAAAATGAATAATGTTGCGCAACGAGCGGGTATCTCTATCGGCTCTTTGTATCAATACTTTCCAACCAAGAGTGCGATTGTTGCTGCCTTAGCCGAAGAGGTTCTGGGTGCCTACCGTGAAACCGTGCAAAAGCTGCTTGATGCCGTCACAAGCAAAAAGGAGTTTGCCGAGGCGTTGCAGGCGATCATTGCCAAGACCGTGACTTACCATAAAAAGAATCCATTGCTGGGCGAAGTTAGCTTGGGTGCAGCTGCGGATCGGTTGACTCGTCATCTGGTTGCCGATGATGCCAAGCAGGGCGCGGTAGCTTTGACTGAAGTAGCCAAGCGGGTTGGTATCAAAGGGGATGACAAAACCTTGTTGCGTCAAAGTCGCTTGTTCGGCGCTTTGATGGCCAGTGCGGTTCAGATATCATTGAGCGAACGCGGCAAGGGAGCCAAGGATATCCTTGAAGCCTGCAGTACTTTGGTATTAAAAGAGTGGGGTCTGGCGCGTTACGCCTGAGGCCGGTCTTTCAGTGCTGCCGCCAGGGAGGTGGCAGCGTAAAGAATGCAAGAAAAGATGGCTGGGGTGGCAGGATTCGAACCTACGCATGCTGGGATCAAAACCCAGTGCCTTACCGCTTGGCGACACCCCAATAACCTGTCGATCCGGAAGAAATAATCTCCCTTCACTTTGTATGGTAGCTACGACTAGATTCGAACTAGTGACCCCAACATTATGAGTGTTGTGCTCTAACCAACTGAGCTACGTAGCCGTCGAAAGTGGCGCGTATTTTGTTGATTTCAGACCGCCTTGTCAAGCCTGATACGCGCTTATTTATCTCTTTTTGATGATACTCCGGGCCAGCTTTGATATCTCGCCCGGGAGTCGTTAATTTTGACCCTGTAAAGGCCGCTGACTGGCTTAGACGTTAAAGCGGAAGTGAACCACATCACCGTCGGCAACCACGTACTCTTTGCCCTCAAGGCGCCACTTGCCAGCCTCTTTTGCGCCCTGTTCGCCATTGAAGGCGACAAAGTCATCGTAAGCGGTCACTTCGGCGCGAATAAAGCCTTTTTCAAAGTCGGTATGAATGACTCCTGCTGCTTGAGGGGCGGTAGCGCCTACCTTAACGGTCCAGGCCCGAACCTCTTTTACGCCCGCTGTGAAGTAAGTTTGCAGCCCCAACAACGAATAGCCCGCGCGAATGACGCGATCGAGACCTGCTTCTTCCATACCCATTTCCTGAAGGAACTCGAGCTTCTCTTCATCTTCGAGTTCGGAAATTTCAGCTTCCAGCTTATTACAGATTGGAACAACGACGGCATTCTCCTGTTCGGCGATGGCTCGAACGGCATCCAGGTGGGGGTTGTTCTCGAAGCCTTCCTCATCGACGTTAGCGATGTACATGGTCGGTTTTGTGGTCAGCAGGTGGAAGCTGCGTACTTCCTTTTCCTCATCGTCAGTGAGCGTCAGTGAGCGCACAGGCAGCCCCTGGTCCAGGTGAGGTTGTAGCTTCTCAAGGATGGCTTTCTGGCGAACGGCATCCTTGTCGCCGCTCTTGGCAACCCGGGCAACCCGCTGTAGTTGTTTTTCGACGGATTCCAGGTCTGCCAGTGCCAGTTCGGTATTGATCACCTCAATATCTGAAACGGGATCGATCTGATTGGCTACGTGGATAACATTTTCATCTTCGAAGCAGCGCACCACATGGGCGATAGCGTCGGTTTCGCGGATATTGGCCAGAAACTGGTTGCCCAGCCCTTCACCCTTGGAGGCGCCTGCTACCAGGCCCGCGATATCGACGAACTCCATGGTGGCGGCCACGACACGTTCCGGCTTTACAATCTCCGCCAGCTTGTCTTGACGTGGATCTGGCATCGGGACAACACCGGCGTTGGGCTCGATGGTGCAAAAAGGGAAGTTTTCAGCACCGATGCCTGCTTTGGTGAGCGCATTAAACAGTGTGGACTTGCCTACGTTGGGTAGGCCGACGATACCGCATTTAAAACCCATGATTGTGATCCTGTGACTAGCCTTTGTAGCTATGCAATGTCTGTACGCCTTTGTTCCAGGCGCCGTCCAGCAGTGTGGGAAGTACCCTTACTGCTTCATCGATAGCGTTGTCGAGTTTGGTTTGATCGGTTTGCGAGGCTCGGCTCAAAACGTGCCCAGTCACCTGGCTGCTGTGCCCTGGGTGGCCAATGCCTAAGCGCAAACGAAGAAACTGGTTGCCGCCCATGCGGCTGATGATGTCTCGCAGGCCGTTATGCCCGCCATGACCACCGCCTTGTTTGAGGCGAGCTAAGCCAACGTCGATATCGAGTTCGTCGTGGGCCACCAGAATTGCTTCGATCGGAATTTTATAGAAGTTGGCAATCGCAGCCACCGCTTGACCGCTTCGGTTCATAAAGGTGGTGGGATTGATCAGGCGAATATCATGACCCTGCAGGGATACACGGGCACAGTCGCCAAAAAACTTGCGTTCGCTTTGCAACCTGGAACCACAGGAGCGGGCCAGTTGCTCAACGAAAAGGGCGCCGGCGTTATGACGGGTTTGCTCATATTCAGGGCCTGGATTTCCCAGGCCCACAATAAGCTGAATACTGTCTGGAGCGTTAGCTGCCACGCCGGTGCCTCGGGCTCCGCGGAATTACTCCTCGGAAGCGCCTTCTGCTTCTTCGCCATCCTCTTCGTCAGAGGCTTCGATCGCGCCGCGAGTAGCCTGTACAGACGCTACAGCGAGGTCGTGGTCGTGGCTAAGCTGTACCAGGCTAACACCCTTAGGTAGCTTAAGGTCGCTCAGGTGAACGATATCACCCAGATCCATGTCGATCATATCGATCTCGATGTATTCAGGCAGGTCGGCTGGCAAGCAACGGATTTCAACCTCAATCAGGTTGTGGGTGATGGCGCCGCCACCCAGTTTAACGCCCTTGGACGCTTCTTCGTTGAGGAAGTGCAGAGGTACGTTAGTGGTCAGTTCCTGATCCGCGCTGACGCGCAGGAAGTCGGCGTGCAGAACAATGGCCTTAGCCGGGTGGCGCTGCAGGTCCTTGAGAATAACTTGCTCTTTGGTGCCAGCAACATCCAGAGTCAGGATGTGAGAGTAGAACGCTTCGTTTTCCAATGCCTTCATCATATCCTTATGAGGTATGGTGATCTGGCTAGGGGCCTTATCACCACCATAGATGATGGCAGGCATCAGGTTGGCGAGGCGACGCAGGCGGCGGCTCGCACCTTTCCCCAGGTCGGTACGCACTTCGGCGTTCAATTCAAATTCGTTAGACATGTGTCTCTCCTAAGTAAATGATCCGAAGCTTTGCGACCAAGCTTCGGCCGGTATCCTCGCTTGCAGGCTGCAAAATCGAGGGCGCGCATCATAGCGTATTTTTTAGTCAGATGCTCGAAAAAAATGCTCTGGTGCAATCACAAAGCCGCCGCGCCAGGACGGTGGCGCAGCGGCTTTGTTTTAAGGGGGATGGCTTTAGCGGAAGATTGCGCTAAGAGATTCCTCATTACTGATACGGCGAACAGATTCACCGATCAGGGGGGACATATCCAGTTGGCGAATACGGTCGCAGGCCTGGCCGGCGGCCGTAAGAGGGATGGTGTTGGTTACGACCAGTTTATCGAGCACTGAATTGTTCAGGTTTTCGATGGCACGACCGGAAAGTACCGGGTGCGTACAGTAGGCGTAAACTTCAGAAGCCCCGCGATCTTTAAGTGCCGCAGCGGCCTGGCACAGCGTGCCGGCGGTATCGACCATGTCATCGACCAGGATACAGGTGCGGTTTTCAACATCACCGATCAGGTGCATGACTTCGGCTTTGTTGGCTTCCGGGCGACGTTTATCGATGATGGCCAGGTCAGTATCCAGCTTTTTGGCCAGGGCGCGAGCTCGAACCACACCGCCGATATCGGGGGAAACGATCATCATGTTCTCGTAATTTTGACGAGAGATGTCGTCGAGCAGAATAGGGGAGCCGTAAATGTTATCAACCGGAATGTTGAAGAAACCCTGGATCTGGTCGGCGTGCAGATCGACGGTTAAAACGCGGTCGATACCCACGCTTTTGATCATATCGGCGATCACTTTGGCACTGATTGGCACTCGGGTCGAACGAGGGCGACGATCTTGTCTGGCATAACCAAAGTAGGGGATTACAGCCGTCACTCGTTGAGCAGATGATCGACGCAAGGCATCGGCCATCACGATCAGCTCCATCAGGTTGTCGTTGGTGGGTGCGCAGGTGGACTGTACGATAAATACATCCTTGCCGCGAACGTTGTCGTTAATTTCTACCGCCACTTCACCGTCGCTGAAACGTCCTACTTTAGCTTCTCCGAGAGGGAGGTGGAGGTGTTCGGTGATGCGTGTAACCAGCTCCGGGTTTGAGTTCCCGGCGAAGATCATCATTTTGGACACGGTGAGTACCTTTGGCGTGCGGATGGATGGCTAAAAGCGCTATGTCTACTCGCCTGCGTCCATAAATAGTAGCAGGCTGGCGACGGTTTGAAATGGCTGGGGTGGCAGGATTCGAACCTACGCATGCTGGGATCAAAACCCAGTGCCTTACCGCTTGGCGACACCCCAGTGGTCGTCGATATACGACGGCGCGAATTTTAAAGGGTTTCGGTTTCTATTTGCAAGCGTTGGTGCAAAAGTGACCGGTTGCAGCCTTGAGCGACAAACCCCTTCATCGGGGCCGGGAGCTGGCTCAGGGCCTGCTGGGCCGCTCGCTCGCTGTCAAAGGGACAAAACAGGCTGGCTCCGGTGCCGGACATGGCGCCAGGCCCGTATTGCCTCAGCCAAGTCAGGCCGTTGTCGACCGCAGGCTTAAGCCGGCGAACCAGGGCTTCACAGTCATTGCGAGTAAGGCCTTGCTGATAGGTTTGTAAGGTTATTGGCGGGCTGTCGCGCCGCAGGTCGGGGTGACCGAAAACTTCTGCGGTGGCGACTTCACAACCGGGCAGCACGATCAGGTACCAGGGGGTAGGCAAGGTCACCGGACTGAGTTGTTCGCCGACACCTTCCGCCCAGCAAGCGTAACCGCCAATAAATACCGGGACATCGGCCCCCAGTTCGAGCCCCAGGGATGCCAACTCTTGCAGCGAGAGCCCGGTACCCCAGAGCTGATTCAAGGCGATCAAGGTCGTTGCTGCATCCGAGCTGCCGCCGCCAAGCCCTCCACCCATAGGAAGATACTTGTTCAGTTGTATACGGGCCCCTTGCTGGCAACCCGTTGCCTGCTGTAGTCGCTGTGCCGCCTGAACAATCAGGTTGCTTGCGTTGGGGACGCCCGGTAGGACAGGGCATAAGTCGATATTGGTATCATCCTGGCTTTCGAAACTCAGACTATCGCCGATATCAAGAAATTGAAACAGGGTTTGCAGTTCATGGTAGCCATCGTTACGACGGCCAGTGATGTGCAGGAACAGGTTGATTTTGGCCGGTGCGGGCAGATCAAGCAGTTGACGAGACATGGGGTTAGCTGCTGGGTTTCCAGTCGTTGATAATAAATGTCAATCGGGCATGGGGGCCTTTGGCAACCAATCGGCCGGGCAGCTGCCACTGCTCAACTTGCTGGTAACGGCCGAAGCTTAGAGACCATTTGCCCTGTTGCATGGAGTCCAGTAGTCCCTGATTATTCAGTCGCGGATCGTTGTTGCCCGGAGCGGGAATGCCTCGTATCCAGTAACCCAAATCGGTAACTGGCAGATCCCAGCCCAGTTCCTGCCGTAATAGCTGCTCAGCGGATTGCGCGAACTGAGTGCCATCATCGGCTGTGCTGAGCGAGATTCCGCGTGGAGAGCCCTGGATAATGGCCAGTGTCTGACCAATAACGGTGGCTATACGAATCCGGTAATAGTCACCCTGTTGTTCCCAGTTCAGGTAGAGCGAATCGCTGCGCTCGGCGGTGCGGATGCCTAATTTTCCGGACAGTTGCCATTTTTGCAGGCTTGCCATCTGGTGTTGATGGATTTGCCAGTACTGCACCTGTTCTTGAGGTGAAAGGGGGGCTTTTGCAGGCTGCAGGGTTGCGCAGCCCGTTAGTACTAGCAGGATTAAGGGGATAATAAGTCGCATGGGATTAGCTCGGATTCAGGCGTTCCATAACCGCTTTCAGCAGTTCGCTTTCGGGGTGCTGTTGCAGGGCTTCTTCCCAAAGCTGAAGGGCTTCCTGCTGGCGGCCTTGCATCCACAGCACTTCAACCAGGTGCGCAGAAATTTCATGGTCTGGCATCATGGCATAGGCTTGCTGCAGTAGTTCCAGCGCTCGATCGTAATTGCCCAGCCGAAACTCAACCCAGCCCATGCTATCGATTACTGCCGGATCGTCGGGGTTAAGTTGCATGGCTTTGCGAATTAGCTCGGCGGCTTCCTCGTAGCGCGTGGTGCGATCGGCCAGGGTATAACCCAGGGCGTTGAGTGCTACGGCGTTTTCCGGGTCGATGCCAAGAATGGTACGAAGGTCCTGTTCCAGCTTATCGAGATCGTCATTTTTCTCGGCAAGCATCGCCCGAGCGTAAAGCAGGCTGATGTTGCGGGGGTAAACTTTCAGGGCTTCGCTGAGGGTCTTGTCGGCTTCGTCGTACTCCCGTTCATCGATCAGGACTTCGGATTCGAGCAGGTAGAGCTGAATGCGCAGTTCGGGGCGTTGGTCCCGTGCCTGGCGCAGGTGCTTTTGCGCTTGTGGTAATTGTTCCCGATCGGCCAGTAGCTGGCTGAGATGGGTGTAGGCAGGCAGGAATTCATTGCCGGATTTAACCTGCAGGTAATGATCCCGTGCTGTTTGCCAATCATCCCGGGATTCGGCTAATCGGCCAAGATAATAATGGGCAGTGTCGCCCCGTTCGCCTTGTTCCAGCAACAGGTTAAGGTAATTTTCGGCTTCGTTCGGTTGCTCGCCTTCCAGCGCCGTTAGCGCGATTGACAGGGTCAGGTCGCTGTCATTTGGAGAGCGTTCATGCAGTGTTTTGAATTCCGCCAAGGCTTGTTGGGTTTGCCCCAGACCCAACAATACGCGACCGTAAAGTAATCTCAGGCGTTGATCTTGAGGATGGGATTTCAGCGCGCCTTGCAGCTCTTTGGCGGCCTCATTATCGCGTCCGATACGGTGTAAAATTCGGCTTTGGTGCAGCAGGCCATTTCTGCTCTCCGGCTCTTGATCGAGTAGCTTTTGGAGCTGTTCAAGGGCCTCGTCATATTGCTGCTCATGCTCTAGTAGCAGTGCTCTGGCAAGCATCAGCTGCGTATTGTCCGGAAACCTTTGGGCGCTGGTATCAATCACTGACAGAAGAGCTTTCAGTTGCCTTGGTGGGAGTGATTCGGCCCGGGCGGCGAGCAGGTCAAAATGAGTTTCCCCTCCCATCTCCAGTACTCGTTGCATCAGATCGGCCGCTTCATTCAGCGATTCGACATGGGCCAGCTCCAGGGCATAGGTTTGCAGTGCCTGGCGGTTATCCGGGTCGGTTTCGGCCCAGATGCGGGCCGCTTCCAGTGCGGCCTGGCGGGCGCCAATGTAGTGAGCGATGCGCAGGGCGCGTTCGGCGACACCAGGGTCGCGGGTATTGTGGGCTTGTTCCAGGTAGTTGCCCAGACTGAGATCAAGGCGCTCACGATTGCCGGCAAGCTCAGCAACCATTAATGCGTACAGGGTGTCCTTGTGAAATGAGGCCTCGGGGGCTTTCTGGACTGTGCTCGGGGCGTTTTTGGCTTGAGTTGCTGGGGCTGAATTATCGGTATCGATTGATGTGGTAACGCATCCGGCCAGTAATAGTGGGGCTATAAGGCCGTTGAATGCGCGAAGTCGACATGGGGTCATGTGGATGTATTCAGCCTGTTTGGTTAAACAAAGGGATAATCACATAATGACACAAGCGAAAAGCTAAACCCATACTTGCATCAATGAGGTGATAGATAGGGCTGCTGAATTATGGGGTTGTTATTGAAGTTGACGGCTATCCGTAGGAAAATTCACCACTTTTCTCCCATGGCCTTTTAAATGAAGCGGAGCTTCAGCCAGGGCAGGTGATAAACGGGAAGGTATGGGTTTTCTAGCGATAGGCATTAATCATAAGACGGCATCGATTGCAGTACGCGAGAAGGTCTCTTTTGCTCCGGAGCAGATGGTTGAAGCTCTGGGCCAGGTTCGGGAGTTGTCCCAAGTATCTGGGGTGGCCATCCTTTCTACCTGCAACCGTACGGAACTCTACTGCAGCACCCTGAAGAACGATCACCAGGTGTTACTCGAATGGCTGGCGAACTATCACAGCCTCAGTGTCGAGGATCTGGAGCAATGCAGCTATATTCACCGTGATTCAGAAGCGGTCAGGCATATGATGAGGGTGGCCAGCGGCCTGGATTCCATGGTGCTGGGTGAACCCCAGATTCTGGGGCAACTTAAATCCAGTTTTGCGGTGGCCAGAGAGGCCAACAGCGTGGGCGCGGAATTAGGCCGCCTGTTCCAGAATACCTTCACCATGGCCAAGCAGGTCCGGACTCATACCTCCATCGGGGAAAACCCGGTCTCGGTCGCCTATGCCGCCGTCAGTCTGGGCAAGCAGATCTTTGCCGATATGTCCCGCAGCAGCGCACTGTTGATTGGCGCCGGTGAAACCATTGAACTGGTGGCGCGTCACCTGCGAGAAGCCGGTGTGGATAGAATCGTCGTCGCCAATCGCACCCTGGAGCGTGCCAAGCGGCTGGCCCAGGAATTTGATGCACACGCCATATTGCTTTCAGATATGCCCGACCACCTGGTTGATGCGGATATTGTGATCGCCTCGACCGCGAGCCAGTTGCCGATATTGGGCAAGGGTGCAGTAGAGCGTGCGCTGAAGAAGCGCAAGCGTCGACCTATGTTTATGGTCGATATTGCCGTGCCACGGGATATTGAACCCGAAGTCGGTGAGTTGGCGGATATTTACCTGTATACCGTCGATGACCTTCACGAGGTGGTCGAAGAGAACCAGAAAAGTCGCCAGAAAGCTGCGGAGTCGGCCGAATTGATGGTCGACAGCGGTGTCGAGGTATTTGAAACTCGCCAGCGGGAGATGGACGGGGTTGAAGTGCTTAAGGCCCTGCGGCAACAGGCCGAAACAGTAAAACGCGAGGAGCTGGATAAGGCGCTGAAACAGTTGCAAAAAGGCGCATCGGCTGAAGATGTGCTGCAACAGCTAGCGCGTTCGTTGACCAATAAAATGGTTCACAGTCCCAGTATCCAGATCAAGAAAGCAAGCGCCGAGGGGCGCACGGAGCTGGTGGAATGGACCCAACAGCTGTTCCAGTTAGATCTCCAGGATTAAGTCATTATGAAAGCATCTATTGTCAGCAAGCTTGAAGGCTTGCGTGATCGTTATGAAGAGCTGGCAGCCTTGATGTCAGACCCGGAAGTGATTTCCGACCAGGACAAGTTTCGCAAGTTTTCCAAGGAATATGCCGAGCTCGAACCGGTGGTGCAGTGCTTTGCACGCTATTCACAGGTAGCCGATGACCTGGAGGAAGCCAGGCTACTGTTAGAAGACGGTGATGACGAAATGCGCGAAATGGCGCAGGAAGAGATCGCCGGCGGTAAAGCCCAGCTTGAGGATCTGGAAACGGAGTTGCAAAAGCTGTTATTGCCCAAGGATCCCAATGATAGCCACAACACCTTCCTGGAGATTCGGGCCGGCACCGGTGGCGATGAGGCTGCTATCTTTGCCGGCGATCTGTTTCGCATGTATTCACGTTATGCCGAGCGCCGCAACTGGAAGGTGGAAGTGATCAGCGCCAATGAAGGGGAGCATGGCGGTTATCGTGAAATCATCAGCCGGATCGTAGGTGGTGATGTCTACGGGCGTTTAAAGTTTGAGTCCGGAGCTCATCGGGTCCAGCGAGTGCCGGAAACCGAGTCCCAAGGACGAATTCATACCTCCGCCTGCACCGTTGCGGTCATGCCAGAGCCGGAAGAGACCGATGATGTCGAAATCAACAAGGGGGATTTGCGGGTGGATACCTTCCGAGCCTCCGGAGCCGGCGGTCAGCACGTTAACAAAACCGACTCGGCCATTCGTTTGACCCACTTGCCCACGGGCATTGTCGTGGAATGCCAGGATGAGCGTTCGCAGCACAAGAACCGGGCCAAGGCGATGGCCCTGTTGTCCGCGCGCATTAACAGTGTGGCGGATGAGGCGGCGCGTAAGGAGGTGGCTGACCAGCGACGTAGCCTGGTCGGTAGTGGCGATCGCTCCGAACGCATTCGAACCTATAACTACCCCCAGGGGCGAGTGACCGACCACCGTATCAATCTCACTCTGTATAAATTGCCTGAAATTATGGAAGGTGATGCGGACTCGGTGATCGAAGCCTTGCTGCAAGAGCATCAGATGGACCTGTTGGCGACGCTGTCGGAATAATCGGGTGAGCGTCACCATTGCCCAGTTACTGACCAGCGATCATGGCCTTGAGCGGATCAGCGATACCGCTCGACTGGACCTGGAACTGTTGCTCTGTGCCGCGCTCGAATGCGAACGTAGCTACCTCTTTACCTGGCCTGAAAAGGTCCTGACAGTGACCCAGCTTGAGGCATTGGATGGTTTCCTGGCGCGCCGGCGAGAAGGTGAGCCTGTTGCCCATATCATCGGTAAGCAGGGGTTTTGGTCGTTAGACTTGAATGTCGATGCGTCCACTTTGATACCGCGGCCTGAGACCGAATTATTGGTCGAGCTGGCGTTAGAGTTATTACCGAATACTGCCTGTCGCGTGGCGGATCTGGGTACCGGCAGTGGTGCCATTGCATTGGCCCTGGCCTCGGAGCGACCCGAATGGACTCTGGTTGGGGTGGATCGGATTGAGGCGGCGGTAACTCTTGCCCGGCATAACGCCAAACGACTCGATATCGACAATGTAGTCTTTGTTCAGGGCAGCTGGTGTGATGCCCTGGATGGAGAATCATTCGATATGATTTTGAGTAATCCTCCCTATATCGATCCAAAGGACCCTCATCTGCAGCGAGGGGATGTGCGTTTTGAGCCGAGATCGGCGCTGGTGGCGCAAGAATCTGGCCTGTCCGATATCCGCCAGATCAGTAAACAGGCACGGCAGTGGTTATGTCCGGGCGGTTGGCTGTTGTTTGAGCATGGATTTGAACAGGCGGCCGCGGTGCGAGACCTGATGCAGGCTCTGGGCTATGGTGACATTGAAACCCTGCAGGATCTGGCTGGCCAGGATCGGGTTACCCGAGGGCGGTGGGCGCCAGCGACAACAGTGTGCAAACCGGGAGATTCAATATGATGAATGATGAGCAGTTGCTGCGTTACAGTCGCCAGATCATGATGCCGGAGATCGAGATAGCGGGGCAGGAAAAGCTGCTCTCCAGCCGAGTCTTGGTCATTGGCATGGGTGGGCTCGGTTGCCCTGTGGCGATCTATCTGGCCGCCGCCGGGGTGGGCGAGCTAAGGCTGGTCGACGATGATCAGGTCGAGTTGACGAATTTGCAGCGACAGATTGCCCATTTTGAGTCCGATGTCGGCAGTGCCAAGGTTGATTCGGCAGCCCGAACTCTTGGGCAAATCAATTCCGGGATCAACGTCAGTACGCTTTGTGCGCGGTTGGACGGCGAGGCGCTTGATGCAGAAGTCGCCGCCGCGGATCTGGTGGTGGATGCGACCGATAATTTTGCGACCCGGTTTGCTATCAATCGAGCCTGTGTCAATAGCCAAACCCCCTTGGTTTCCGGGGCTGCGATCGGCTTGTCGGGCCAGATATCGGTGTTCGATCCGCGAGATGAGGCTTCTCCCTGTTACCGTTGTTTGTATCGGGAAGAGGGCGTGGAGGAACAAAGCTGCGCACGCACCGGCGTGTTGGCACCTGTTGTCGGTATGATCGGCACCATGCAGGCGCTCGAGGCAGTCAAGATGCTAACGGGGTTGGGTGAGTCCCTCTGCGGAAGGCTATTGATTCTGGATGCTGCTACCAGCAGCTGGCGTGAACTAAGGTTACGAAGGGATCCTGCCTGTCCCTGCTGCGGCGATGGTTAACGGTCCCAATTGTCGCTGGCTCAAATCATAAATTTGACCAGCATCACATATTGGCGCCAATATGTTGGAATAATGTCAGATTATTAACAGTTGGCCGGATCCCCAACCTATTTTTTGATTATGGGTAATTGTATTTTAATGGAATATCGATGCTCTTTTGCGCTGGTCTGGGTGTTTGCCGGGCTGATGCTGTCAGGTGGTTGTGCCTCTCTGCCAGGCTTTAACGATGATGATGCGCCTCCCCCACAAGTGATCGATCGCAGTAAGAAACCCGCCAAGGTAGCCAGTAAATCACCAGCACGTTCTGCAACGAAAGCACCCAGCAAACCCAAAACCTCTTCGAGTAAGTCAAGCACGGTGGTCAAGGATGTACCGGCCAAGGCGAGCGCTAAGCCCAAGCCAGAAACTAATGATCGCAGTGACGGGCTGCCCTCCGTCGCGGTCCTGGTGAGTGCCGAAATTCCTGCAATGACGACAGTGGCCGAACGAATAAAGGCCCGTTTGGGATATCGTGCGCAAATTTATGCCCTCAAGGGGGATGCGCAATATGCCGCTACCCTGGCTAAACAGCTTGCTGTGCAAAAGAATATTCAGGTGGTCGCTATCGGACTGTTGGCGGCTAAAGCCAGCAAGACGATCCCCCACCCTCAGGTGTTCTCACAGGTGTTTAATTTTTCAGAATTCGGATTGCTGCGTGACGGCCGGCGCGGGGTTAATATCTTGCCGCCCGCCGATCAGGTGTTTTCTTTCTGGCGTAAGTTGAGCCCGGGTCTCAGGGTGGTTGCGGTCGCCACGGGTCCCAATCAATCCCTGACGGTTAACCGGTTGCAGCAGGGAGCTCGGCTATCGGGAATACGCCTGCATCATATTGAGGTGCGTTCGGACAAAGAGCTGGTCTATGCCCTCAAGCAGGTCGAAGAGGCCCAGGGTATTTGGCTATTGCCGGATAATCGTGTGCTAAGCCGGTCGGTGATTAGGGAGCTGATGAATTACACGGTGAAGAATGGCAAGCAGTTGGCGGTCTTTTCTCCCCAGCTGCTGGAAGCGGGGGCGTTACTCAGTTTTTCGACCAACAGCGTCGATGTCTCGGAGCGTATTCTGGAGCAGTTACGGTTATTGCGGCAGGAAGAGGATCTATCAAGTCAGCTGGTTTCCTTGAAAGGCGGGGAGATGAAGATCAACTCAGTCGTGGCGTCGAGGCTAGGGATACGGATTCCGGCAACGCTTAAATCCCATATTCATAATCGGATTCCCTGATGTTGGGAGTCAGGCCGAAGCGGCCTCAAACAGGTTGGAGCCGAGCGCTGTTTCGCCCCAGCTTGATCGGTCGAATCCTGATGGTCTTGTTGATATGGGGTGGCGTTTTCTTTGTTCTCTCGGTGGGCGTTGGTTGGTATACGGCTCAGGAGGCCCTGGAGCATAATGCTCGCCATCAGGCGCTCGATGTTGCCACCAAGCTCGATGAGCTGGGAACGCCCCTGTATACCACCGCCGGGGGCAATGGTTTGCTCAGGGGTGCCTTCAGCAGTATCACAGATCTGGTCTATGTACGTTATTACAGTGCGTCAGGTAAGGAGTTGATGGCGCAATATCTGCGAGATGACGTGCAACTCAAAGACCTTCCTCCTCTGAGTTATGCCCAGTTGCTGCAATTGGGGGACATCACAGGCGATAAGCCCCACCTTGTTGCTCCCTTTCCTGCTTCGGGCTCTGTGGTGCGAATGGTGTCACCCATCTGGATTCGTTCGCTGAGCGACGACGGCTTACTGGCATTTGATATGGAGGATGTCGGTGAAAAGGTTCAACTGATCGGGTTTATGGACTACGCCCTGGATTACTCGCTGTATCAGCAACAGCTGTGGCAGAAAATTGGTCAGGGTGGCTTGTTGCTGGCATTGGGTTTTTTGATCTCATTGCTGGTGGCTCGCTGGGTCATAACGAATACCTTGCGTCCCCTGGCGCAGCTGAAAGAACCCCTGCAGCGCCTGGCCGACGGTGAGATTAATCAACCGCTGCGCAGTGAAGAATTGCTGGAGCTGCAGCCCATCACCCGGGCTATGAATCATGCGATTGAGAGCCTTCAGGACCGGGACGTGGAGCTCAAACGTATGGCATCGATCGACCCGCTCACCGGGTTACTGAGCCGGGCCACCTTTTCCTCCCGGCTCGACGCCATCGTCGAGCAGATGGGGGATTGCGTTCTGTTGTTTGTCGATCTGGATAATTTCAAAGCGGTTAATGATCGCTTGGGCCATGCGGCTGGCGACCGTTTGTTGGTTGAGGTGGCCGGACTACTGACCCGTTCGGTGCCAATGGAAGCTCTGGTCGGGCGCTATGGTGGCGATGAGTTTTGTGTCCTGTTACCCAACACTGACCAGACCGAAGGTGTTGATATCGCCGAGGCAATCATTCGCGCGTTTCGAGATTATGAGTTTTATCTGGGAGCCCAGGATTTTAAAATTTATTGCAGTATCGGGGTAGCGGCCTGTCGTGAGGGGGGAGCCGAACAGTTGTGGAGTCTGGCAGACAAGGCCTGCTTCAAGGCTAAATCTCTGGGCAGAAATCGCTATCACGTCAGCGATAGTATGGATTCACAATCCCAGGAACAGGTGCGTTGGGCTGAGATGTTACGTGATGCCCTGAGCCATGACCGCCTTGAGATGCTGTTCCAGCCTGTAGTCGATACTCGCAGCCAGAAACTGGTGCAATACGAGCTTTTGTTACGTTTACGCCATGGAGAGCAACTCTATCCTCCCAGCCTGTTTTTCCCTGTGGCGGAACGTTTGGGCATGATGCTGGATATTGATCGATGGGTACTCGAACGCGGCTTGTCCAGCGCGGCGAGCATGGCTCAGGAACGTTCCGGCGTTTCCCTCCGAATCAATTTGTCGGCCCATATCATCGAGGATGACCTGTTAGTACCCCGCTTAAGAGAAACCCTGAAAACTGCCGGGTTGGCGCCGGAGCGGCTGATTTTTGAAGTCTCTGAAAGCATCTTGATGCACAATCTGGCGACGGTGGTGCCGGTACTGGAAAAGCTACGAGCGCTGGGGTGCCAGCTCTCCGTGGATAATTTTGCCATGGGACTGCGATCGTTCCAGACGCTTAAATCCTTACCGATCAGCTATTTGAAGTTAGCGGGAGATTTTGTTGATGGGTGGGAGCAGCTTGATGAAGTGGGCTGTGCCATGGTGAAGTCGATTCGTGAGCTGGCACTCGCCAGTGGCCAGCAACTCATAGCGGATAACCTGTCGTCAGAACGCGACTTGCAATTGTTACAGAAGCTGGGCGTGCCCTTTGCCCAGGGGCGCTTTGTCGGCGCCCCCGTTGGTTTACAATCGGCAAATATGGCGTCAGGGAGTGGAGAGGAAATCGAGCAGTGAGCGATCGCTGAGCATACGGCTCAGGGCGCTATTCACCACTTCATTGATCAGCATTTCATTTTTCTCTTCGTCCGGAGCGCTGACTACCCGGTGTTGGCTTTGTGCCTGGTACTGGCCTCGGTAGGTACGATTGCCTTTGATGATCTCAACCCTCAGACCGGCGTCAAGGTCCACCTGGGTTACATAGCTTCCGTCGGGGACTCGATAGTTGAGTTCCTCGAGGAAAATATTGAAGGTCAGTAATGGGTTCTGGTTATCAATTTCCAGCCCAAAGCTCTGTAGTACCCGTTCGGCTTCGCGGCTAATACTCTCATTGAAGTCGTTCGCCAGTGTCAGTTTGCTGGAGTTGGCATAGGCCCCACCGCGTGAACCCAGTACCTTGTTATTGCGACCATCAAAAACTGTCACTGCGACCGAGCCTCGAAGGTAGGGGGCTTCCTTGGCAGGGGTAATTTCCGGGTTCAGGTTGACTTGCTGAGGGCTAAGAGCGCAGCCACCGGCCAGTAGGGATAGCAGGATTAAAATAGACAGTCGCATCGCAGGTCTCCAATGAGGGTTACTGACTTTGTTGCAGGGTTTTCAGTTTGCGCGTGAAACGTTCCGCACGTTGAATTTGATCCTGTAATTTCAGGTTGTCGGGCTGTAAGGGTAGCAGAGGTTGCCAGGTCGTCAGGGCCTGTTCAATTTGTCCATTGCTGTAGGCTTCGGCCCCTAAATGCATCTGTTGTTCGACATACTCTTCGATGTCGGCTTCCAGTTCCAGGCGGGTGCTAATCAAGTGGCTGCTGTCCGGGCTAAGTGATTCTTGTTGGTCGAGAAGATGGCGTGCCTGTATATAATCTTGTTGTTTGAGGGCGGTTTTGTACTGTTGTTCGAGGGATGATAGTTGTTGTTGCGTTCGACGGTCGGACGCGTTTTTATTGCGTTTATTAAGTTGTTGGTAGCGCTTGCTTAGCAGTTCGAGAGACTTGGCTGATATGTGTTTTGGCCGAATGCCCTGGGCCAGTTTGAGGCATCTCTGACCATGGGTAAAATTGGTGAACTCGAGCCCGTCTTCGGCGCACTGGTGCAGAAAACTATAGAGCGTTTGCTGTTGTTGTTGCAGCGTTTCCAGCTCTTTCTTGTAGTCATCCCGTTGCGGATTACTTCTTGCCAATTCCTCGAACAGCTGCAGTCGTCGTTTAAGGGTAGAGGCCTCGATCAGTTTCAGTTGGTGGCGCAGTTTGGTGTTGTATATCTGACGTTGCATCCAGATATTATCGTAGCTCTGTTTCAGTTGGCCCTGGTCGGGATTCCCATCCAGAGCTTGCTGGTACAGCTCTAGCGCTGCTTGCCATTGGCGCTTGCGAGTCAGGGCGTTAGCTTCGTTTATGGTGCGGTGGATATATTTTTTCTGTGCGGTGCGCAATTGGGATTCCCGCTGTTCGTAGGCATCCCGATGCGGGTGAGCCGCTGGTAGTTGTTCGATGGCTTCGATCGCTTTCTGGTACTGATTGGACGATTCCCAGGCGTCGAGTTGATCATCGAGTTGGCCGGTCTGTATATAGTATTGGGCGCAGCCCGTTAGCAGACTGATGGTCAAAACCAGCAACAGAGCCGGATGGAGCGAACCTGGTGACAGGGGTTTAGTCATCGTGTTGGCTGCCATAGATCAAATCATCGATTAGGGCACTGATAGCCTGGCGTTGGGAATCACTCATGCCGGTGACGAGGTAGGTATCGACGGGTTCGGTTTTACCACGAATACGAATCGCGTTTTGAATCTTGACCTGTACTCGTTCTTTGATGCTCGGGTGGTGATAGATATCGGCGGGAATGACAATTTGATCGGCTTCGGCCTCACCACAGAGGCGGGAAGCCAGGTTGACCGAGTCTCCGACGACGGTGTATTCCATTCGCTCACTGGTGCCCAGTAATCCTGCTTGCATGGTGCCACAGTTGATACCGATACGAACATGAATACCGGGTTTGTTCTTGGCAGAACGGGCGATATTGAGTTCTTCCACCAAACGCTGCAAACCGACGGCATAAGAGATAGCGTGGAAGCGATGCTCTGAATCCTCTTCTGGTACGCCGAATATAACCATGGCCGCATCACCAATAAATTTATCCACGGTGCCGTAATAGTATTTACTCAATTTGTAGAAGTAACCATAGTACTCGTTGAGTAATTCGGCGACCTGTTCGGGATCCATCTGCTCCGACATTTTAGTAAAACCGACGATGTCGGCGAACAGCACGGTCGCCTCTACTCGCTTGTTGGTCAGCGCAACCTGATCCAGGCTTTCGATCATCTGGGAGGCGATTGTCGGGGATACAAAGCGGGAGAAAACTTGCTCGAGTTGTGATTTTTCCACCATCGCCTGTCCCATCTCGTTGACGCCATCAAGCAGGTAGGCAATCTCATCGGTGTGTCGCCGTTGCTCGTCGTGACGTGCCTTGCCCAGCGCCTGGGCCGTCGCATCCACCAGGGTGTTGATGGGGTTGCTCAAATGTTTACCCATAACGACCGCCAGCAAGGTGGAAAGGCCGGACAGGATCAAGGCGACGATGAGTGTGCTGCTCAGGGAGCTACGAATGACGCCAAATAACTGAATTCGGCTGAAGGCCACTTCGGCATAACCAGCGGTAACTCCTTTGAAGCGAATCGGGGCAATAAACGCCGAGAGTTCATTGTGGCTGTTATCTTTCCAGCGGAAACGAAAGAGTTGGTTGTCCTTGGGTTTCGCATTGACAGTTCGGCGCAACTCATCGGTAAGTCGACCGCCGCTGGTCTGACCCTGTTGCATTAACAGATCACCTTTTTCATTGTACAGTGCGACGCCCTGAATATCGGGTTGCTCGGTCAGGTTGGCTATGGTCAAGCGAAGGCTTAGGTGGTCGTCGGTGAACAGGGGTTCCTGAGCTGCGGCCGCCAATTGCCGAACGATAGTGGTCGCGTATCCGGAAATTTGTTTGTTGAGCAGTTGTGACTGTTGATTGGCGTTGATAGAGACCAGCAACGCCAGGGATAAAAACGTGCAGAGGGTAATAGCCACCGCCATACGGTAAGCAATGGGTAAACGAATGATCGAGGTGGTTGTGTGCGGCGTATCCAAGGCGATTCCGTCAGAGGGTGGCCCGTCACAGGTTGAACAGGATGCCTTAGAGTAACGCTGAAACCGCTAGCAATAAAGAGTAGCGATTTCAGTCGGAGTTATTTCGTCGATAAATGAGTGCTAATCAGCATTGGCCTAAGCATTGAGCTAGGCCTTGGCTCCGGCGTTGATCAGTATCTCGCGATAGGGAGCGGCTTGTTCGTGTGTTTTCAGCACGGACAGGAAAGGGGTGCCTTGATTATCCTCGGCGTCGACGCTGTGTCCTGCGGCGCAATAAAACTGGATAAACCGGGCAAAATCATCGGCGCGCAGCGCGCGATAGGCTCGAGTCAGGAGATGAAAATCGTCGACCTCGCCATTCTCGTTGCGCAGGTCGAGCATGCCTTTGATGCGATCGTCACTGAGCTCTTCACCGATAACTTTTTGTTTGTCTTTATGCAACATGGAGAATTCCTTAATTGACAGGTGCTTAGTGGCCTTTAAGGGCGAAAATACCAGGAGCGTTACGCCAGTAGCCCTTGTAATCAAGGCCGTAGCCGAAAATAAAGCGATCTTCGATCTCCAGTGCCGCAAAATCGGGCTTCATGCCTGGTATGGCTTTACGTTCGTGCAATTTGTCGACCAGTACAGCTGTCAGGACCTCTTCAGCGCCCAGACTGCGGCAATGCTCAACCACTTCCACCAGGGTGTGACCTTCATCGAGGATGTCATCGACCACCAGGATGGTGCGGCCTGCCATCGAGTGGGTGGGGCGAACCAGCCAGTCGAGTTTGCCGCCGGTGGTTTGATCCCGGTAGCGGGTAGCATGCATGTAGCCCGCTTGCAGGGGGAATTCCAGGTGCGTAAGCAACTTGCCACCGGTGACCAGACCGCCGTTCATAATGGTATAAATCAGCGGATCAGCATCTTTCAGGCGGGCCGTGATCTCTGTGGCCATCTTCGCCAATGCAGTCTCGACCTGGTCATTGGTATAAATGCAGTCAGCTTCTGCATAGACCTGTTTGATTTCATTGAGATCGATGGACA
>NZ_JAKSDZ010000016.1 GCF_023509475.1 Aestuariirhabdus haliotis
GAGTGCCTTCTTATTCGATTATAAAAGATTTCAATGTACTCAAAGATACCGGATTTCGCTTCGGCTATCGACTGGTATTGTTCCGCATAAATCAATTCCACTTTGAACCGACTGAAAAAGGATTCCATAGGGGCATTATCCCAGCAATTACCCTTTCGGCTCATACTGATTCTACCTCCATAGGATCGGATTAAATCCTGGTAGCGCCGAGCCCGATACTGTACCCCGCGGTCGGAATAAATCACCAAGCTGGATGTTACCTCCCTAAGGTTGAAGGCCATCTTCAGCGCTCGGCTAATCAGAAACTCCGTCATGCTGGCATCAGGCTGTCGCAGCCAAAAAAGAAACACCACGATGAAATGGATAACCAATAGCGAACAGCCTCACCACCTGCCATCATTTCGTGGCAACCAGAATCACCCCTAACCCGCGCTATTTTTTTGCCGTATTTTTATGACTTAACTGCTGAGCAATCGTAGTCCGCGCTCCCGATATTTCTTCCAGTGGTTTGGGCCGGCTCATCCAGTAACCCTGGGCAAAGTCGCAGCGAAACTCTTTCAATCGCTGGTACTGTTTCTCTTCCTCAACGCCTTCGGCCACAACCTTGAGCTGAAGCTTATGCGCCATGGCGATGATCGCTTCGACAATCATTTGATCGTTTGAATCCTGTGACAGCGACTGTATAAACCCACGATCTATCTTCAGGGTATGAATAGGGAAACGGTGCACATAGGCCAGGGAGGAATAGCCGGTACCAAAATCGTCCACGGAGATCTTTACCCCCAGCGCTCGGATCTCCTGCAACACATCCACAACCGAATCGACATCGTGCATCAACACCGATTCCGTGATCTCAATTTCAAAGCGTCCGGGATCTATCTTATTGTCATTCAAAATTCGGGTTATGCGAGGAAGGAGTTCAACATCGGTAAACTGACTGGACGAAAGATTAATCGCAATGGAGCAATTTTCTCCGATAAGATCCGGATCCTCACGCAAAATTCGACAGGCTTCTTCCATCACCCAATAGCCAATTTCACGAATCATGCCGGACTGTTCCGCCACACCGATAAAGGCATCCGGATACAGCAAGCCTCGTGTCGGATGCTGCCAGCGGATTAGCGCTTCGTAGCCCATAACATTACTGTTGGCAATATCCACCTGGGGCTGTAAGTGCAAGATAAACTGGTGCTCTTCGATCGCGGACCTTAACTCTTCCTCAATCATCATTCTCTGCAAAACCTGCTCGCGCATATGAGCATTGAACAGACTAAAACGACTTTTGCCAGCGTGTTTGGCATCGTACATCGCCAGATCAGCATTGCGCAGTAAAGTGCTGACATCATCTCCATCACCCGGCAACAGAGTCACCCCTATTGAAGTGGAAACGACGAACTCCTTACCCTCGATCATAATGGGTTGACGCAGGCTGCTGATCAGTTTTTTACACACAGCAATGCTCGAATCCGGTAGCCGCATATCCTGTAACAGGATGGCGAATTCATCGCCGCCTAATCGCGCCACCAAGTCACTTTCACGAACCACCGCGCGTAACCTGCCCGCAACACGAGCCAACAACTGGTCCCCGACACTATGCCCCATAGAGTCATTGATTATTTTAAAATCATCGAGGTCCAGATAGAGCAACGCAGCCTTACCACCATCACGTCGCATACGCTTGAGAATCAGATCGATTTGCTCGTTCAGCAGGCGACGATTGGCCAAACCGGTTAAGGGATCATAAAACGCCAGCTCTTCCAGCTGGCGAGTTTTTTCTGCCACCACCCGCCTTAATATCACCGGCTGTTTCAGTAGCTGGTTGACCGCACTAGCTACCAAAGAAGCGGCTAACAGGCTGACGACAAAACCAAATGAGAAGAGTCCATCAACCAACCCATTGGGCCGACTCATGGCTAGCTGCCACTGGGCATTGGGAACTTCTATAGAATACTCAAAGGCCTCCTCATCAACCGTTTCAGTAGTACGAGCAAACACCACCGCAGCCTGGGTTATCGGGTCACGCCGAGACAATCGGTAGCGGTAACCTTTTTGCGCCAGAGTTTGCAGGTCGGTTGAGGCCAAAAGATCGTCCAGATAAAGCAGGGCTGAAGCAAACCCCCAAAACTGTTTACCCTCACCCTGATCGATAAACACCGGATTGTAGCCCACCAGCCCACTACCTCCCTGAACCAACTCAAAGGGCCCAGCCAGCGTCAACTCGCCGGTTTTCACCGCCTGATGAGCTTGCGGGTTATACCGGCTTTGGCTAAGGACATCGTGATTAATGGCTGCTTCATTACCCGCCAGTGGGTAAATTTGGCGAATAACCCCACTGGGGGATAACTGAAGATTGGCAACGCCAGCAAAAGATTCCAACACTGAACTGGCAAAGGCATCAAAATTATCGATTTTGCCATTCTGTCGACGTATTTCCAGATCGAGAAAATCGGTGGCGGACAACGACCGTGCCAGATTGCGCTCTATGGCTGAAGCCTGGGCGGCAACCAGCTGGCGCATAAGTAGATGTTGCTCGTTTTTCGCCAAATTCCCGGACAGGTCGGTCCAATAGAACCCCAGTCCTGCGACGATCACAAAGCTCAGGATAGTAATGAAATATTGACGAGAGATTCCGAATACCGGCATAGCAGAAGGTTAGTTGCCCTCGGGACTTTCAACCACTCTATATCAGTGCTCTCTTACAAACCAGCGGCACCTAGTTGTTCGTTAAAAACCGCAGTGCCAGGTTGCAAAACAGGTCGGGTTTTTCAGCATGCAACCAATGCCCTGTACCACTCATTATTTTCAGATCTGCCCGGGGGAAAAGAGCCGCTACCTGATCCCGGTATTTGGGCAAGATATAATCAGAATTGCCTCCCTTGATAAACAGGGTAGCCCCGTCAAAAGGTGTGCCCTGCTGACCTCGCATAATATTGTGATACTGCTCCAGCAACACGGGCAGATTTACCCGCCACCGGAAACCGCCACACCCCTCACTTCGACGTATCAGGTTCTTAAGCAAAAATGAGCGTACTGGCAGTTCTGGCACATAGTCACTGAGCAGGCGATCGGCTTCTCCCCGAGAATGGATGTCGGCCGGGTCGAAGCTCAATAATCCCTTAAAGATCTGGCTGTGATGATCCTCATAGGTGACGGGGGCAATATCGGCGACAACCAGCTGCTTGACGCGTTGCGGGTGCGAAAGGGCCAGCTGCATGGCCACCTTGCCGCCCATGGAATGCCCCAACAGACGAACCTGATCCAATTGCTGCTGGTCGAGAAACCGAACCACATCGGCCACCATAAGGTCATAGCTCATCAAGCCATGATGCGGCGAACGCCCATGGTTGCGCATATCCAGCGAGAACACCCTGAACCGATCACTCAAACGACGTGCGACATAGCCCAGATTTTCCAGCGAACCGAACAAGCCATGAATCAATAGCAGGGGCTCACCCCGGCCCTCTTGTCGAAAATGAAGCTGCATACTGCCGTTGCCTTATTAATAGCAGGAACAAAGCCTGTTGCCGACCAGTATAACTCGGGACTAGACGTTATGGCACGAGATGCCATGGCCCTGGACTGAAGCTTCAGGCTGCCGGTAACACCACCTGACTGGTCACCGGCCGATCCAGGTCAACGGTCAAGGCCGCATCGACCAGGTTGATCT
Source organism: Aestuariirhabdus haliotis (assembly GCF_023509475.1). Taxonomy (NCBI): domain Bacteria; kingdom Pseudomonadati; phylum Pseudomonadota; class Gammaproteobacteria; order Oceanospirillales; family Aestuariirhabdaceae; genus Aestuariirhabdus; species Aestuariirhabdus haliotis. Next base: position 3,668 of record NZ_JAKSDZ010000016.1, read on the forward strand.
TGGAGATATTGTATCGACTCAATTTTGAAATCCAGCCTTCGGGCCCGAGCACTTTATCGCTGATTTCGCGAGAGGTGAGACCTTCTCGCGCAAGGCCTTGCACTTCACCACACAGCGACAACAGGTTATCGAACTTGGCTTGCAAAGAGGCTTTACCCTCTTCGACAATGCCTCGGTGCGGACAGAATAACACCTCAAAATCCAGGGTCAGTATCTTGCCGATGCTGTCGATCAGCTGTACCAGATTTTCATCGGCGCGCAGCATTTTGAGCGATTTGGAGATATAGAGATCACCACTAAAAAACCATTTCTGCTGCGGCAGATAAAAACAGGTCAAGTCCTTGGCATGGCCCGGCGTATGGACCGGATACAGCAAACCACCATCGGCGAGGACAACCTGATCCGGCAGCGGGGCAGTTTCTACCGGATGGGGGCGACCCCAGACCATGCGCTGAACCGGTGGGATATAAAAACCTGAGCTGAGCTTGTCCTGTGCCAGCTGTGGCGCCAGGGGCGTCAAACCGAACTGACGAGCAAGGCGAGCGCCATTGCCGCTATGGTCTTCGTGGTGATGGGTAATCAGTAGCTGCTTGACCCGGCGCTCCGCAACAAACTCCCGCACCGACCTCCATTGATTGGAAGGCCCGCAGTCGATCAATGTAGAACCAATGCGGTAAACGATAAAGGTGGTATTAATGCCGGCATCAAGCCGGCCGACACGAGCACCTTCGACCTGCTCGTGCTGGTAACGTTTGCGTATGGGCATAGGTTTTTTTGTCAGGTTGTCCAGAGCTCTCTATGCTGCATTAGCTCTGCCGATGGAGCAATGGCCAAATACACCGAACCCTCTGACGAAATCGGCCAATCATTCAAACTCAACAACCCCCGGGCACCCCACAGATACCTGATTACCTTCGGTAGAAGAATTCCCCGGTTCATTATCAAGCCGGCTTTTTTTCGACTTCGACTCCTTACTTGACCGGGCCGGATGAACTGCTTAACGTTTCCATACCCATTCAGGCTTCCGAGCCCAATAACAAGAATCAAATCCTAGGAGCCATTATGAAAATTCTTGAAACCAGCACCGCCCCCAACGCTCGCCGCGTACGGATTTTTTTAGCCGAAAAAGGCATCAATATCGAATACGTGCAGGTCGACATCATGCAAAGAGAGAACCTGTCGAGCGAGTTTCGGTCCAAGAATCCCTGGGGCAAGGTGCCGGTTCTGGAGCTCGATGACGGCACCTGCCTGTCGGAATCAATCGCCATCTGTCGCTACTTTGAGGAACTCCAGCCTGAACCTCCGCTGATGGGCAGCACGGCGCTGGAAAAAGCCACTATCGAGATGTGGCAAAGGCGTATGGAATTTACCCTGATGTTGTCAGTTGGTATGGGTTTTCAGCACCTTTCCGGCGCATTCAATGACCGCATGACCCCCGTTCAGGAATGGGGAGAGATCAACCGGCAGGCCTCTATCGGAATGCTGGAGACCCTCGACAAGCATCTGGCCAACAACACCTACATTGCAGGGGAAGCCTTCAGCGTTGCGGATATCACGGCTCTGTGCGCGATCGACTTTGCCCGGGTGATCAAGGTCCGTCCCAGTCCCGAGCAGACCCATTTACTGCGCTGGCACCAACTGGTATCCAGTCGGCCCAGCGCCCAAGCCTGAACGAGCAGCAATCTATGATCGACTTTTACACGGCGGCAACCCCTAACGGCTACAAGGTTTCCATCGCCCTGGAAGAGATGGCCCTGCCCTACCGATTGATCCCGCTTGACCTGACAGCCGGCGAGCAGAAATCGGAAGAGTACCTTCGCATCTGTCCGAATGGCCGCATCCCGGCCATCGTTGACAGGAACAACGACGACTTTGCAGTATTCGAGTCGGGCGCCATCCTGATCTATCTCGCAGAAAAGTCGGGTCAGTTTTTACCTACCGAACCCAAGGCTCGCTCCCAAGTACTGCAATGGCTGATGTTCCAGATGGGCGGCATCGGCCCGATGATGGGCCAGGCCAATGTGTTCTATCGCTATTTTCCGGAAACCCTGCAACCGGCGATCGACCGCTACCAAAACGAATCCCGACGCCTGTTTGAGGTACTCGACGGACACCTGCAAGACCATGAATACCTGGTGAATGACTTCAGCATTGCCGACATGGCTAACTGGACCTGGGTCAGGAATTACGAATGGTCCGGCGTTGCCATCGACGGACTCGATCATCTCAAACGCTGGATCGACGCGATTGCCTCGCGTCCGGCCTGCGCCCGGGGCGTCACTTTACCGCCAAGAAAAGATGCCAACAGCCTTAGGAAGGCCGGAGCATCCATGGTGACCCGATGAGGCATACCGGGTTACAGGAGTGCCAACCATGACCGGCGTCGCCGAGCAGCTGAATCATTTCCTCGCCTCCAGAAACAGCTTGATGCTTGCCACCGTCGACACCGACGGCAAGCCACTGTCCAGTTATGCACCCTGTTGCCTTAATGAGGGTGCCTTTTATGTATTCCTCAGCGAGTTGGCCCCGCATACCGGCAACCTGTTGGCGAATGAACAGCTTTCACTCTTGTTGATCGAAGACCAGGCCGATTGCAGCAATGCCTTTCGCCGACAGCGCTTGAGCTGTACAGCACGAGCCACACGCATTGAACGAACAGATTCCCGGTGGCATCAGATCACCGACCAACTCGAACAGGAGCTCGGCGGCACCATGCCAGTGCTAAAACAGCTACCCGACTTCCATCTGTTCAGGATCACCCCCGACCAGGGCACCTTTATTTGCGGTTTCGGTCGGGCTTATCGCCTGCAGGGACTCGACGTAAACAGCCTTACCCTGATCGAAGGGCAATAAGGCACGGGGTAAATCAAGGCGACAAAAGCTCGATTGAAGCAAAGCAGGCGGTCGCTTTTTGCCCCGTATTATCGGCATCGCTCATCAGTGCGACCCCCGAAATGGGCGGCGGATCTTCACCAAACACCTTGCGGTAATCGTCGGCTATATGTCGTCGTTCGAACTGCCACTGATTCAGATATTGCTCCCCTCCCTGCACCGCCAGCATGATGGAGTTATCGGCGTAGGGGCTGATCGCAAAAGTCTCCGGCGCTTCGCTATTGGCCCACACATAATTGAGCACGCTGTGAGGAGGGTATTCGCCATAGAGCACTCGATAACTCTCATACTTCAGACGCGTACTCCAATCGGCTCGCTCCGGCTGGAAAGCGAAGGTGACATAGAGGCGGGCGGGATAATCATCCCCGGCACGATCGCCGAGGCGCGCCCCCGAATAGACGTTGGATACTCTCCACTCCCAGGCAATCTCAGGAAAATGATCGGTATTCCCATCGATACGTCTCACCAAGCCGGACGCAGAAGCATTGGCAACACCACACAGGATCACCCGTTCACCCTCCTCAACCAGGCGATAATCGGTGGGGGCCAGGCCAGAGAAGGTCAACGGTTGCCAGGCCTCGGGAATCGGGCCATCAGCGCTCGCCTGACGCAAATCCAGCAGGGGTTGCTGCGCCCAAAGCTCCGCAGCTAACACCAGCCCCGAGAACGCCACCACCCTCCAACTCCATAGATAGCCCACAACAGTCTCCTGAAACCTTCCATGATCATAGCACCCTCAACGAGGCCACCCTGTAACCATGGGGCCTAGAGCGCAGCCGCCTTGCTAAGCAGGGTCAATTTAATTAAATTAGCCACAATTTTCCCAGGGAGTCACCTTATGTCCGGCCTGTTACCCAATGTCGATCCAGATGGTTTACTAGAATATTCCGTCGTCTATACCGACCGTTCGTTAAACCATATGTCCCAGTCTTTCCAGGGGGTCATGCGAGACATTTCCAGCACCCTGAAGCAGGTCTATAACGCGACATCGGTCGCCGTGGTACCCGGCAGCGGCACCTTTGGTATGGAGGCCGTAGCGCGCCAATTCGCCACCGACCAGAAGTGCCTGGTGGTTCGTAACGGCTGGTTCAGCTATCGCTGGAGCCAGATTATGGAGATGGGCCAGATCCCATCGGCCGCCACCGTAATGAAGGCCCGTCCGATTAGCGACGCCAGGCAGGCCCCTTTTGCTCCTGCCCCGATTGACGAGGTAGTCGCCGCCATCGCCGAAGAAAAGCCCGCTGTGGTCTTCGCTCCGCACGTGGAAACCTCCTCCGGTATGATGCTGCCTGACAGCTATATCAAAGCCCTGGCGAACGCCGTGCATGCGGTTGGCGGCCTATTAGTGCTCGACTGCATCGCCTCCGGAACCATTTGGGTCGATATGCAAGCCTGTGGCGTAGACCTGCTGATCAGTGCACCACAGAAAGGTTGGAGCGGTTCACCCTGCTGCGCCCTGGTGATGATGAGCAAACTGGCTCGCGAACGCATTGAAACTACCACCAGCACCAGCTTTGCCTGCGACCTGAAAAAATGGCTGCAAATTATGGAAGCCTACGAGCAGGGCGGCCATGCCTATCATGCCACCATGCCCACCGATTCATTGACCCGTTTTTGCGCCGTCATGAAAGAAACCCAGGCGTATGGTTTCGACAAGGTATGTCAGGAACAACAGGACCTGGGCGATCGGGTTCGCGCCTTACTGAAACAAAAAGGCATTGCCAGCGTAGCGGCGGAAGGCTTTGAAGCCCCGGGAGTTGTAGTCAGCTATACCGCCGATGGCGGCATCCACAATGGCAGCAAATTTGTGGCCGAAGGCTTGCAAATTGCCGCCGGTGTTCCGCTGCAGTGCGACGAAGGCGAGGAGTTTCAAACCTTCCGTCTCGGCCTGTTTGGCCTCGACAAACTGCACAATATTGACCGTACCGTCGAAGTACTGGAAAAAGCCCTGGAACAGGTGCTTTAAGAAAACTGCCTAGCCCATCCCGGCTAGGCGCACGGCGAGCAGGAACCCCTGCTCGCTATCAAACAGCTGGCTTATCGACACGCCCAACTGCATCGTACTTTTCAAGTATCAGTTACTGGCTCGCGCTCAGCTCGACATACATTCCGGTGATGGTGTTCATCTGAGTCAGAATCGATGTCGTGGTTCGCTGAATGATGGAGGGAGCAAAACGCCCTTTATCGATATTTTTAAAGCCGGACTGGGAATACCTCCACTTCAACTCGACCTCTTCCAAGCGAGCCGTGATATCAGCGGTATTGCCGGGAAACGCCATCATGGTAGCCATGGCATCTGTGAACTGTTGCTGTGCGGTGGTGAAGGCTTCCATCACCTCGGGTTCTTTCATTCCCCAGGACATGGCCACGTAATGCAGGGCAATTCGCTGGGACAACATACGCTGACGACCGGCAATATTGACCAGCTTCGCGGCTTTATTATCAGAAAGTGCTTCTATATCCAGCACCACCTGATGGCAGGCTGTCAACAGCTCGGTATTGTTTGCCAGAAGCTTTTCCCCGCCATCCCTAGAGACAGGAGCCAGTGCAGTTTGACGATAATCGGCCCAAAGTGTCTCAACGTTATCCAGACTCTTGTTGACCTCATCATTGGGGGCAAACGCCCTGAGCTCGGCCAGCTGCTCATCGAACAGATCGATACTACTGTTCAGCTCTTGTTGGGACTTATCGGTAAAAATATCCTGCCCAATCAACATATAGCTTTTGGCGATTCGCTGGGTCAGCATACGCTGGCGCCCTGATTTGTTGATCGCCGAAGCCACTGACAATGTTTCTGCCGAGGCCAACTCAATCGCCACCGGTTGAACCATCGATAACAGTACAACCGCCGTTAACGAAACAACTCTGGCACAGTATTTCCTAATCATGCTCTACTCCTTTTGCAGTAAGTTCACCGCCAGACAAATTATCGCACCTTTACTACACGTCACCCTGGTAGCGATAGTGAAGAATTTTTAACCCTTTGTTTGTGTCCTGCTCCGGAAAGTCCGGCCCAGTCTCAATGCGCTCAACAAAATCCAGCGCCGCCGGAGATTGAGCCACCCGATCACTGATAAAGTCGACCCCGAGATCAGGATCATTGAGACACAAAAGTACGTCAGAAGATGAGGACAACAAACCGGGTAAACGATCAATGACCTTGCTGTAATGCCGCTCCGCCTCAAAGCTGCCTTTCTGAAAAGAGGGCGGATCAACCACCACGATATCATAGGGGCCCTTGCGCTTGAGCTTACCCCAGGACTTGAACAGATCATGAGCCAAAAATTCAACCTTGCCCAAATCCAAATCGCTCAAGCGATGATTTACCCAACCTTTTTGCAAGGAGCGCTGACTCATATCCAGATTCACCACCCGTTGGGCGCCCGCTTTCATCGCAGCCACTGAAAAAGCACAGGTATAGGCAAACAGATTCAATACTCGTTTACCTTCGGCGTGAGCTGCTATCCAACGACGACCATTAGCCATATCCAGAAACAAACCGCTGTTCTGCTGTTTACCCAGCTCCAACTGATAACAGGCACCTTGCTCGGTAACGACCGGCTTGGAGTCGAACTCACCCCACAAAACCTCGGTTGGCGCACCTGGCAAGTAACGACGTTGGACCAATAGAGACTGCAACGGTTCGCCACCAAACTGTTTGGCCATATGCAATAAATCGTCACTTAATTGTGATAATTCATCATGATTAACTTCACGGTAAAAAGTCAGCAGCCATTGCCGACCAAGCGCATCCAGGTTGACAGCTTCCAACCCCGAAAAACAGTGACCACGACCATGAAACAAACGGCGCACGCCATCGTCGACAGGAGCAGCACGGGAAGACACTTCCTGTAGGAGAAGGCTCCAATCCCAGATGATTGGTTCAGAGTTTGGCATAAAAATATCGTTAACCTAGGTAAAAGCTCAGGCCGCATCAATGCAGCGCGATATTATCAATCGAATGGAACATCTTTTGATTTGATTGTGGTCAGGGTTTTAGGCTGAAAAATTAAAAAAAACCTGAGGAAAAAGCCATTCTCGCGACCATCCCAACCATTTTACCTGAAAATCTGGAAAAAATTACCACAATGGCACGCCAAACAGGCTCTTATGCAACATAAGAATCAGAGTCCAGGCTCCACAACCGGCCAGGACCACAATCAGATCCCAGTACCAGGCCTTTTTGCTTTGGGAACGAACCGCGCCACGCTTATTCGCTGAAGCGATGGCTATCACCGAATATAAGCCAAAACCTCCGAACAAAATCGTGGATGCCTGATCACCATTGGCCAACAGATGGCCAAGCGCCCACAAAATCACCCCGCCCAACATCGGGTGAGGTGTCAAACGGCGCAAATTCGACGGCACATACGCGGCGGCCAGTAAAATAAATCCGATGAGCACCAGGGGTGCGGTAAACGCCCGCCCCCAACCGGGAGGATTCCATAACGCCACCATCGGTGCCTGGGCTTTGCCCATGACAATCATCACCAAAGCGCAGGCTGAAATCAGCGCAAACACCCCTTTGTAGGGCAGCTCTCCCATTCGCAAGACAACACTGGCTCGTAAGCTGGGAACGGTAGGAACCAAATGAATAGCAATAAACAGCAGCATACCCGACAACAGCAGGATCATCTTATTCTCCTTAACAAGAGGGTGATTCGTACCAATGCAACCCAAGCATAACAGCGCTACCCCGCAACCGACACCTGCCAGCAACCCAATAGCGACTGGAGACTCTTCACGGGAGCCCCAGGCCACCTATGATTAATGTGAACGGCCAGCCGATTATCTTCGTATTGAATCTCTACACCAGCTCCAGATTCTGTAAAGGGAGAGTAAGAGCACATGAAGATGTCTCAGCTGTGACGTAAACTCTAACGATATACCACCATAGACCCACAGAAGCAGAATTTAGGGTCCATAATTAACAATTACCGCGGTCCTCCGTACCGGCCTTTATGCATCGATTTGTTCAATCCAGCCTCATCATCTTCAGCGCTCTGTTGTTGAGTGCCTGCAGTACCATCGAGAGTCGAGTTCCTCGATCGGAACCTATCATTCCCGGGCAATGGTCTGCGGATGAACTGCAGCAGCAGATGGACCGAGAACCCTGGCTAAGCAGCTTTTCCAATGAGCAACTCACCCTGCTGGTAGAAGAGGCTATCGTCGCCAACTACTCTTTGCGTGCCGCTCAAGCCCGAAGCGAGGCGGCATTAGCCCAGGCGCGTATTGCCGGGGCCGATCGCTATCCGGAACTCAATGCCGTCTTCGATGCCGCTCGCCAGCGACAAAACCCGGGTGGTAACTCGGTGATTAGCAACAACTTCGATGCCTCGCTGGAAGCCAGCTGGGAGGTCGACCTCTGGGGCAAACTGGATGCCCGCACGCAAGCTGCGCTAAACGATTACCTGTCGAGCCAGGCCGACTTCGAACAAGCACGCTTTCAACTGGCCGCCGATGTCGCCAGCGCCTGGTTTGATGTCAGTGAGGCCCGAATGCAGCTGGAATTGGTAGAACAACGCTTGCAAAACCAATCCAACAATCTGGAGATTATTCGCCAGAATTACCTTAATGGCCTCAACGATTCTCTCGATCTCTATCTTGGTCGTGCCGACCTTGAGGCCGATCGCAGCCGGTTGCAATCGAGCCGCCAGGCCTTGCAACAAAGCATTCGCGAACTGGAAATACTGCTCGGCCGCTATCCCGCAACCGAACTTGAGGCGCCGGCCTCGGTGCCAACTCTGACCGAACCGCCACCAGCAGGCATCCCTTCTGAATTACTGCAACGCCGCCAGGATGTCATTTCAGCCCGGCTAAGCCTTAGAGCGGCAGATTTCCGCGCCGAAGAAGCTCACTACAACCGTTACCCCAGGTTGCGCCTGACAGCCCGCGGGGGCAGCAGCAGTGATGAACTGGATGATCTGATGCGCAGCGATTACCTGGCCTGGTCCCTACTGGGAGGACTGGCTGCCCCTCTATTTGATGCCGGCCGACTGGAAGCCAGCGAACTGCAGGCCCGAGCCCAGGCCCGGGAAGCGGAAGCGGGCTACTCATCAACCCTCCAGCAAGCCTTTGCCGAAGTCGAACAAGCGCTTAATAACGAAGGCTTGTTACTGGAGCAGCAGCGTGCCTTGAAAAACGCCGCCAGCGATTCCATCAACGCCGAAAAGCTGGCTTTTGAAAACTACCGTTCCGGACTGGTTGAATACATTACTGTGCTGGAGTCCCAGCGCCGCAGCTTCGATGCCCAAAGCTCCGAGATCGAAGTGAGAAACCGGCTACTGCAAAACCGTATCAATCTTTATCTGGCACTGGGTGGAGACTTTGCCCTGTCACCCAGCTCTTTCGAGGAACCCTGATGTCCCTTTTGCGCAAAGCAACCCCTCCTCTCGTGGTGCTGGCACTGAGCGCCCTTGCGGTCTTTTACATCGTCAATAACAAGCCCACCGCGACAACCCAGCCACAGCCTCGCGCCCAACTGGCCGTCGACGTTATGACCCTGCACCCTCAGGACTATCAGATACGGTTGGACAGCTACGGTACCGTTCAGCCCCACACGCAGGGCAGCTTAATTCCGGAAGTCTCCGGCGCCATCGTTCAGGTATCAGGAAATTTTCGCGAGGGCCGGTTCTTCGATAAAGGGGAAGTATTGCTGCAGATCGACGATCGCGACTACCAATCCGCCTTGACCATTGCCCGCGCCACCCTGATCCAGGCCCGCTTTGAGTTACAGGAGGAGCAGGCTCGGGCCGACCAGGCCAAACGAGACTGGCAGCGACTTGGTGAAGGGGGCACGCCGCCCCCCCTGGTCCTGCGCGAGCCTCAATTGGCCTCCGCGTCAGCCAAAATTGCCTCAGCTCAGGCGCAATACGAACAAGCCCAGCTGGATCTGGAACGCACGCGCATCCGGGCCCCCTACGCCGGTCGTATCCTGAGCAAACATGTTGATATTGGCCAATACATCACCACCGGCACCGAACTGGCCCAGATCTACGCGATCGATTTTGTCGAAGTTCGCCTGCCACTCAATAACCGTCAGTTGGAGTTCGTCGAGATTCCCGAACTCTATCGCGGCAACCGCCCCCAAAGTGAAGTCCAGTACCCTACGGTCATCATCAAGGCCCGTCTGGGGCGCAATGAGTTTCTCTGGAACGGTCGCATCGTACGCGCCGAAGGCGCGGTGGACAACGACTCCCGACAGCTCTTTGTGATCGCGCGGGTGGATGACCCCTACAGTAACGACGGCAGCAATCGCCCCCCCTTGAAAATTGGTCAGTTTGTCGAGGCCGAAATAGAGGGCAGCCTGCTGACCGATGTCTTTGTGATGCCCCGCAGCGCTCTGCGCCAGGATAACCAGATTTCTCTGGTCTCTGGCAATCAGCTAAAGCGCCAGGGGATCAACCTGGTGTGGAGCGATGCTCGTGCTGCGGTGATAGAGGGCTCGTTGGCACAAGGTGATCTGCTGGTCACCTCACCGACCGGATCGGCCATCAGCGGCACCCCGGTGACCATCAACACCATAGACGGCGAAGAACAACTGGCCGGGAAAGTAACACCCACATCGAAACCGTCTGACAACAACAAGCAGGGAGGTTAATCAATGCATTCGATGATCGCCTGGTTTACTCGCAATCACGTGGCCGCCAACTTACTGCTGGTGTCGATCATCGGAGCGGGCCTGTTTTCGATGACCAATCGAGTCCCCCTGGAAGTCTTTCCCAGTATTGACCTGGACGTGGTCAACATTACCGTCGTCTATCGGGGGGCAACTCCGGCAGAAGCCGAAGAGAGCGTCACGGTTCGTATCGAAGAAGCGATTCACGACCTGGAAGGGATCGAAAAACTGCGATCGCGCTCCGTAGAAGGGTTTTCAATGGTCACCGTGGAAGTGGCCAGTGGCTACGATTCGCGCGAATTGATGAATGATATCAAGAGCCGGGTCGACGCCATCAATACCTTACCTACCGATGCCGAACGGCCTGTGGTAGCAACGCGTCAACACACTCGGGAAGTGATCAGCGTGGTCGCATCCGGCGATCTGAGCGAGATGGAATTACGCCTTTTGGGCGAGCGCGTTCGGGACGACCTGGTCCGTTTACCGGGCATCTCCCAGGTTGAACTGGAGGGTGTCAGGCCCTACGAAATCTCGATCGAAGTCGATGAACGTACACTGCAAGAGTTTGGCGTCACCCTGGAGCAGGTCGCCGACCGGGTTCGTAATAGTTCGCTCGACCTTTCCGCCGGTAACATCCGAGCCCGCAGCGGCGAAGTTCTGGTACGAACCAAGGGCCAGGCCTACACCCAACGTGAATTCGAGGAGATTGTGATCCTTACCCGCAGCGATGGCACCTTGCTGCGCTTAAGCGATATCGCCCGGGTCCATGACAGCTTCGATGAAGACCTGATTGTTAACGAATTTAATGGCCGCCCCGCCGTCATCGTCGAGGTGTATCGTATTGGCGACCAGAGCGCGATCGAAGTCGCCAATGCTGTGAAGCAGTACATTACAGACACCGCATCCAGCCTGCCCGAAGGTGTTGAGTTGGGCTACTGGCGCGACCGTTCAAAGATCGTCAAGGCACGCCTCAAAACACTATCGGACAGTGCCATTCAGGGCGGCATTCTGGTGATCCTGCTGCTCAGTCTGTTCCTGCGACCCGCCCTCGCCCTGTGGGTGTTTATCGGCATCCCGGTGTCGTTTCTTGGCGCCTTTATCATCATGCCGTTGGCCGGGGTAACCCTGAACATCATCAGCCTGTTCGCCTTTATCCTGGTACTGGGTATTGTGGTGGATGATGCCATCGTAACGGGCGAGAACGTTTACACTCACCTGCAACGTTCTGAAAACCCTCTGCATGCCGCGATCGAAGGCACCCAGGAGGTCTCGGTCCCGGTTACCTTTGGCATCCTGACCACCGTGGCGGCCTTTGTCCCCCTGTTGATGATCGGCGGCCCACGAGGCGCTATCTTTGCCCAGATTCCATTGATTGTGGTCCCGGTGCTGCTGTTTTCCCTGATTGAATCCAAGTTTGTCCTGCCAGCGCATCTCAAGAACATCAAGCCGCCTTCCGCTCGTGAAGGTCGCTTTTCACAACTGCAAACCGGTATCGCCCGCGGACTCGAAGATGGCATACGTCGCTACTACGCTCCGGTACTGGAACGTACACTCAACCACCGTTACCTGTCCCTGGCCATTATTTGCGGCTTTACCGCGATTGTTCTGGCCATGGTGCTCAGCGGTTGGACACGCTTTATTTTCTTCCCCAAAGTGCAAAGCGAAACCGCCCGCGCTTCCCTGACGATGCCGGCGGGCACCCCCTTCGAGATCACCGACCAACACATCCAACGGATCGCTCGGGCCGCCCAGGCGTTGCAGGCGCAATACATCGACCCGGATACCGGGGAAAGTGTGATCACCGAAATCTTATCCACCACCGGTTCGACCGGGGGTAGCGACAGCGGGCAATCCAACATCGGCCGGGTGATGTTTGAGATCACTGCCCCCGAGCACCGCACGCTGGATGTCACCAGCTCCCAACTGGTCAATCAATGGCGCAAGGATATTGGCAATATCGCCGGTCTGGAAAGCCTCACCTTGCGCGCCGAAATCGGTCGCAGCAGCGACCCGGTGGATATCCAGCTGTACGGCAATGATTTCATCGAGCTGCGAGAAGTGGCCAGCCGCCTGCGTCAGCACCTATCCACCTTCCCCGACCTGTTTGATATTCAGGACAGTCTCTCTAACGGCAAGGAGGAGTTACAACTGGGCATTAAACCCGAAGCCGAGTTACTGGGCTTGACCCTGAACGACCTTGCCCGGCAGGTACGCGCCGCGTTCTTCGGGTTTGAAATTCAGCGTATCCAGCGCGGGCGCGACGATGTGCGAGTCATGGTGCGTTTCCCAGCCAGCCAGCGGGAGTCCCTCGACAGCCTGCATACCATGTTTATCCGCACGCCCCAGGGCGCTGAGGTTCCCTTCTCGGAAGTGGCCCAGATCTCACCGGGGCGAAGCCCCACAGCTATCAACCGATTAAATCGGCAACGGGTGGTCAACGTCACCGCCGACGCCAATAAGGAAACCGCCGACATTGAGGCCATCAAGCGAGACCTGCATCGTTTTATGGCGGATCTCAAACTTCTCCATCCAGCCATCGGTTACAGCCTGGAGGGAGAGGCCCGCGAGCAAGCCGATTCCTTTGACAGACTCGGCTGGGGCCTGATGGGAGTATTGTTTGTGGTTTATGCCCTGCTGGCGATCCCCTTCCGCTCTTACCTGCAACCATTGATTGTGATGTCGGTGATCCCCTTCGGACTGGTCGGCGCCATCATTGGTCACTGGATCATGGATATGAGCCTGACCATCATGAGCTTCATGGGCATGTTGGCACTGACGGGGGTGGTTATTAACGATTCCCTGGTACTGGTGGATTACACCAACCAGCAACGGGAAAAAGGCATCAGCTTACATCAAGCAATACGCAGCGCCGGGGTGGCGCGTTTCAGGCCCGTACTCCTGACATCACTGACCACCTTTTGCGGTCTTATGCCGCTGATTTTCGAGAAAAGCACCCAGGCCCAGTTCCTGATCCCCATGGCCATATCACTGGGCTTCGGTATCCTGTTTGCCACCCTGATCACCCTGCTGATCATTCCGGTTAACTACCTGATTCTGGAAGATTTGCGAGGCCATAAGGAACCGGCCCAAGGCAACGCCCTGCCCCATAGCGGCTAGAAGCAGGGAATAGCAAAGGATTAAGATGCCAGTCATTGACTGGCATCAGCGCGTGATCGCTAGCCTTTACGCTCGGCGTCGAGGCGATCGTTTAACGCTTTAAGCAGATCGATGGCGGATAACATACCCACCAGTGTTTCGGTTTTGTCCAGTACAGGTACCGCGCCCACCCGCTGTTCAAGCAATAACTTTACGGCTTTGCTGAGACTGTCGTAGGTGTGCAGGCAAAAGACATTACGCACCATGATGTCGCTGACATCGAGATCGTTATTAAGGTCATAGATATGGGTAATATCGCGGTCTTCATCGACCCAGTTTGGACGTCGCAACTCGCGATCGCTGACGATTCCTACCAGCTTGTTGCTGTTATCCACAACGGGGAGGTGACGAACCCCTTCGTCACGCATGGTAAAAAAGGCTTCTCGAATACCCAACTCGGGTGACACAGAAATCACCTTGGCGGTCATATACTCAGAAACTTTGGTCGGCATAGCTACTCCTTATTGAACGGTTAAAGGGGCACACAAATCGGCAGTCAGATAACAAAGGAAGCCTTCCATCACAACGCTACTCGATAGGGTTCATCCTAACGAAGCGGCTACGGATTAGTCATGCGCCCGATCAAATTTCCTACCGTTACTGGCTGGCCGTTAGATGCTCCTGTAGCAGAGGAGTCAGGGTTTGTGTATGAGTCAATGAAGCCTCGCTGCTCTTTTGCATCACCTGCACCATCACTTCCTGCATACGAGAAGCGAAGGGCGTTTCGCTGTATTGCAGCAAGATATTGAGTTCACCCAACGTCAAATGCTCATCGTAGATGGGATACAAAATTTTCGACAGTTGCTGCTTCTCGAGAAACTCTTTCTCAACAACCGCTAACGCGGCTCGGCGCATCGCGGCCAGATCACTCTCAGAAAGAGGAGCAGAGCCGCTCATCACGGCGGCTTCGAGCTGCTTGATATAGAGCTCTGAAGCGAGTTGTTCGATCAATATTTCGGTCAGGCCTGCCGACACTATATGACGATCAATTTTCTCCATCTTCTTGGGATGTACCTCCTTCGCCTGTAAAGGCAGGGACATCACCACCAACGAACACGCAATCATTATTATTGTTTTCATATTCATTCCTTTCTTGAGGGTCAAAAACCGGTTACCTGGGTTCAATAATCCGTATCGGGCTAACCTGCCTAATGACCATAGCATGACGCACCGCCAACGTCAGGAATGATGGCTCCCAATCCTGAGTAACAGGCACAAGCCGTCCAATACCTGAGGTCCTGTACTTAGGGTGAATAGTGAACGATACGAATACGCGTCTGCTCGATCCCGGCCATGGCCTCCATAAATTCACCAAAGGCTTTTTTGCTACTACTGACGGCCCATTTACGCTCCATATACGCCAGGGACTTGCCCGGCGCGATGCAACCCACCACATCATCAATGGTGTTACCAACATGGATCTTGATCAGTGTCCGATCGGGCACATCCAGTACCTCGTAGGCCGGATATCCACCTCGATTGTATGTGCCCAGTCGCAAATCATATTCCCCCTCGGGAATACAGGACTGCCTGGGCTTGTTGTCCAGCCAGGGCCGCTCAACGGTAAAGCATTCAAATTCGGGAATCAGGATACGGCCGAAAACCCCGAAGGGGGAATAGGCGAATCGCTCCAGTAGAACTTCATCCATGTTATACCTCCGGATTGCGCAGGATGAATTGTTTTCCCCACCGCAGCACGCTATCAAATCCGGGCTGAATGGGAACAGGGCTGTCACCGGAACAGCAGCCATCACCGAACCACCACAGGCTCTCCAGAGGCCAGCGCCGGGCCATACAGATCGTCCCTGGACGCAGGCAAGACAATTAAAGCTTAGGGTATTTTTCCCAGTCTTCTAGCGATTGGGGCTCTACAGCGACTCAGGCAAGCAAATCTGCAACTTTTCAAGTAATAGCGATTTGATCTATTTGCACGCTAAGCGGAATGAGCAGAGCATAAAGACCCTATAATGATAACGGGGTTAGCAAAGGGAGTTCTCAGGCAGTGGTATCGCGGCAAGCGAAAGAAGCGATTAAAGTCGCCCTCGCCTTTACGATGGCTTACGGCATTTCCCTGAGTCAGGGTTGGCTAAACCCCCAATGGGCAGGGTTTGCGGTCGCCATGACGGCGTTGACTAGTGCCGGACCCTCTTTACACAAGGGAGTGTTGCGTGTACTGGGAACCATTCCCGGTTGCCTGGCAGCGCTCGTTATCTTCGCCATTGCGGCTCAAGACCGCTGGCTCTTCCTGTTGCTCGCCTGCTTATGGGTATTCTTCACCACCTACAACATGCTCAGAAACCCACTAAACAGCTACTTCTGGCAAGTGGCGGGATTCGTCTGCCTGGTGATTCTGTTAACCGATCCCTCATCGCCGCAAACAGTTTTTTCCCAGGCAATGGCGCGCGTGATCGAAACAACCATGGGGGTGACGGTTTACACCCTGGTTAGTGTTTTTTTGTGGCCCCATAAAACTACCGGTGCCTTAAAAACGGCCAACGTTGATTTACTTTCGACACAGATCGACCGTTTTAACCGGATCACCAATAGCCTGACGCACTTCCCTCAGGATGGGGTAGTACGGGTCAAAAACAATGAAGCCTCACAATTCAGCCAGCTACCGGGACTTCTGAACAGTGAAAGCATCGAAGATTATGAAGTCAAGCGCCTGCAATCAAGCTGGCAAAGCTACCATGCGCTGGCCAAAGAGCTAATGATAACGCTTGATCGCTGGCAATCAGGCAGCTTGTTCGCTAACCAAATAAGCCCGGGCAGCTATGTGCTCAACCAGGCCGATTTTTTTGCTGAAATCACCGCCCGCCTCAACGCCACCCGGGAAACCCTAACCGGAAAAAAATCGACTTTTGAGCCCACCACCGTCACCCCCCGCTATAACACGGCCCACCTTAACAATTTGAGCCACAGCGATCGGGCTGCTTTATCCAGCATAAAGAATGAAATAAGACACATCGATCGTCTCACTCGAGACATGCTGCAAACAGCCAACATTTTGGCCGGCAATCAGGAACCCGCTTCCGCCCCTTGCTTTTCGCTCGCAAGAAAATCGAAAATGACAAAGTTTCAATTACCGATAGCTGACCTGGACCACTTGAAAGGTGCCGGACTGGTTTCCCTGACCCTGATTGCCAGCTATCTGGTATGGATTCTCTTCGACCCTCCAGGCCATATGGCCTGGATTCAACTTCCCGCGACCATCGCCATGCTTATTGCTCAAATTCAGCAATTGCGAGCCATCACCATGGTCAAATCTCTTACTATTTCGCTCTTTCTGGCCATTAGTGTTTACGTGTTTGTGATGCCTCATCTGTCCAGTTTTTTCGGCCTCGGCATCACGCTTTTCACCTGTATGTTCTTAACCCGATATTATCTCTCAGGAATGGACCAAATACTCGGGTCTATCGCTATTCTTACCATGCTGTCGATTGATAACCAGCAAGCCTATAATTTTTCAGCCATGGCCAATACAATCCTGTTCATCGTATTTAGTTTTTTATTTGCCTATCTGTGTTCCTATGCCATCGGCTCGGCCCGACCAGAAAAAGTGTACCTAAAACAGCTGCGACGTTTTTTTCGGAGTGCGGCTTTCTTATCCTCCAACATCAATCTATCGTCTCATCAAGCGAGCAAATTACTGCAACGCTGGCTCATCAAATTTCATCGTTATGAACTAACCAACTTACCCGTAAAAATTGCCGCCTGGGGACGCCCGATCGATCACCAGTTTTTCTCCAACAACAGCGCGGCCAGCGTTCAATCGATCGTAGACAGCCTGCAGACCATCCGTTATCGCATCGAACGCTTGTTGTCCCTGAACGAGACCTTAGCTACAACCAAGCTGCCCACGGAGGTATACCGCCAAACTGCACAATGGCGAGACTCCATCACACAAGCATTGGTTGATTGGCAAAACGCACCGAACTGTCTCAACCTTATAGTTTTGAAAGAGCAACTCGATAATCACCTCCAGTCAACTGAGGCCGAGTTTGACGCCCTGTTCGATACGGACAGGGAAACCTTGAACGAAACAATCCAGGATGAGCATTATTATCAATTGTTGATCAGCTTTAAGAATCTATCTGCCGCTATAATTGATCATGCCGAAGTAGCCGAGGCCATTGACTGGCAACAGTGGCAGGAGGAACGTTTTTCATGACGTCATATATTGTAAGGAATTATTATGATTCCCCATGAATTTGCTATCGCAGGTATTTACCTGCCACCACTGTTAATCGCCGCCATGGCTGGTGTCGCCTGTGCCATGGCGAGCGCACGGGTGCTGAATCATTACCGCTTGTCGAAATACTTTTTTTACCCCCCGCTGGTATTTGTCGCACTGGCCTGTATCTATACCGTGCTTATCGGCACCTTTGTAATCAGGATTTAACACCATGAAGGGAATTTCCCGGTACTTGTTGACTGGATTCATCGTTCTTATCGCCAGTGGGGCCCTGTCCTATAAATACTGGGAGTACATCACCAACCCCTGGACTCGCGATGGCCAGGTTCGAGCCCAGGTCATTCAGGTGACGTCAAGAGTCTCAGGCCCTATTACTTTGTTAGTGGCAGAGGATAACCAGCGGGTCAATCAGGGCGATTTGCTGTTTGAAATTGACCCTCGAACCTTTGCCGCCGACCTCGAGCGGGCACAAGCCCAGTACGATAAAACGATCGACAATCACCTCGCGATGAAAAAACAGGTCGAGGTTGCCGAGGCTCAGGTAGAAGCCTCACGGACCCAGATACAACAGGCCCAGAGTTCCATCAATCAACTGTCTGCCACCATCGAGAAAAATCAGGCCGAGTACGATCGCCAACAAGACCTGTTGCCACAAAAAGCCACGTCCCAGAAGTCAGTGGAACGCGCCAAAGCCAACCTGGAAGTGTCCATTCAGCAGCGCCAAGGGGCCGTTGCAGGCCTGGCACAGGCGCGCGCCAACCTGCTGCAATCGGAGGCCTCTCTCGCCGAAGCCCAGGCCCAGTTAGGGGCCGAAGGGGAGGCCAACGCCAGCATTCGTGAAGCGGCGGCGGCCGTCACCCAGGCCCAGTTAAACTACGAATTCACCCGGGTAAAGGCACCGGTCGATGGCTATGTGACCAACTTAAACCTGCGCCTTGGCAGCCAGGCGGTTGCTAACCAACCCGCCCTGGCACTGGTTGATATCAACAGCTACTGGATTGATGGCTTCTTCAAGGAAACCTACGTCGGCGAGTTTGACAAAGGTGACAAAGCCGTCGTCACATTAATGAGCTACCCGGACATCCCTTTGCAAGGCCGCGTAGACAGCATCGGCTGGGGAATATCACAACAGGATGGCAGCACGGGTTTCGATCTGTTGCCTACCATCAGTCCAACCTTCGAATGGATTCGTCTTGCCCAGCGCATTCCGGTTCGCATCCATCTTGACGAAGTGCCCGAGGGGGTTGAATTACGTGTCGGCTCCACGGCATCGGTCCTGGTAAAAAGCCGCACCAAAGCCACCAGGGTCAAACAATGAACAGGGGACCAGTTATAGGACAGCACGTCAGGCTCAACAAACCCGTTACCTCGAGCGGTCTGTGTCGTGCCTTGCCATTGCTCGGCGCCCTCATTATTCAGGGCTGCACCAGTGTCGGTCCTGACTATAAAGAACCCACAGCCGAGGTCGCCTCCCAATGGTCGGATAGCGATAATGATCTGGTCGCTGACCAGGCTGCCCTTGACCCACAGTGGTGGAATAACGCCTTTAAAGATCAGGATCTGGACCGTCTGGTTAATGCCGCCCTGGGGCAAAACCTGAGTTTGCGCTCGGCCGGTTTACGGGTGCTCCAGTCGCAACAACAGCTGGCCATCGCCATTGGCAATCAGTACCCGCAAGAGCAACAGATCACCGGCTCTGCTGCTCGACAAGAGCTGCAAAATACCATCAGTAACAACTATAACGTCGGCTTTAACCTGAGCTGGGAGATCGATTTCTGGGGCCGTTTCAGTCGACAGATTGAATCCGCCAGTGCCGAGTTGGACTCCAGCGTCGCCAATTATGATGCGGCCCTGTTGTCTCTCGTGTCTCAGGTGGCCCAGACCTATTTCCAGATTCGAACCTTCCAGCAGCGCATCGATGTAGCGCGGCAGAATATTAGCCTGCAAGAACAGAGCCTGGAGATCTCTCGCCGCAAGTTTGAGGCGGGACAGGTCAGTGAACTGGATCCCGATCAGGCGGAAAGCATTGTCTATAACACTCGCGCCTCTATATTTGAGCTTGAAGTGTCACTGCAGCAATTAAAAAACTCTCTGGCGATACTGCTGGGAACACCTCCCCAAAGCCAAAATAGGCTGCTTACGCAGACCAAGGCGCTGCCCGATATTTCATCGACTGTCGCTCTTGGCATACCACAAGATATTATTCGCCGTCGTCCCGACATCAGGATTGCCGAACGGCAACTGGCCGCCCAGAGCGCGCAGATCGGTTTTGCGGTGAGTGATCTCTACCCGCAACTGTCCATTGGTGGTTCCATCGGTTCGACGGCACCACAACGCAACCAGCTATTTGAAAGCGGCAGTAAAAGCTGGGATATCTTTGGTATGTTCGAATGGAACGTGCTGAATTATGGCCGGCTCAAGAGTAACATCAGACTGCAAGATGCCCTCTTTCAACAGTTGCTGGTCGATTACCAGAACACCGTACTGCAAGCTCAGGGGGACGTCGAGAATTCGATCGTTGCGTACCTTAAATCTCACGAGCTGCTAGACGCCTATCAACAGGCAGCGGATGCCTCCCAACGCGCTGTGGATATCTCTCTGCTGCAATACCGCGAAGGTGAGATTACCTTTAACAGGGTTATTAACACCCTGCTATCCAATGTCCAGCAGCAGGATCTGCTATCTCAGGCTAAGGGCAATGTCGCTACCAGCCTGGTGCAAGTGTACAAGGCTTTGGGCGGCGGCTGGGAAATTCGCAACAACCGCGACCCGGTCGATCTTTTACCCGCCAGCCTGAAGCAGGACATGCGCGAGCGCGTTGATGAATGGGACGGAGTGTTGCAATAGCCCGATCGTCACGTGCACCATCGGTTGCTCGTTTCGACAGAACAAGGCCTAGGGCACCTCGGAATTATTCAGAGGTGCCCTAAACCAATGGTCTTATGAGTCCCTGGAGGATGCCTTCTGTTGCAATAACGCGTTCTGCGCCTGCACCAGCTGCTTGAGCTCTTCCACCTGCACAGACAGGCTTTCCACCGTTGGTTTACCGCCAGCCAGGGCCTCTTCGTCGCGTTCCTTCTGATGCTCCTCTTCAAGCACATTGACCACGATTCCGATCACCATATTGAGAAAAGCAAAAGCCGTCAGGAAGATAAAACTGAGGTAATAAAACCAGCTTAACGGATAGACCTCCATGGTCTCGTACATCACATCGGTCCAGTCTTCGAAGGTCATCACCCGGAACAGGGTCAGCATGGAGACCGAAATATCTTCCCACAGAAACGGGTTAATCGTTGCAAACAGGGTGGCGCCAATGGCGGCATAAATGTAGAAGATAATAAACATCAGCAGGATGACATAACCCAGCTGGGGCAGCGCCCGCAGCAGGGAGTTCAGCAACATGCGCAGCTCGGGGATGATCGACACCATCCGCAGCACGCGGAACACCCTGACCAGACGTCCCACCAGGGCCATATCGCTGTTATCGATCGGAATCAGGCTGACCACCACGATCAGTGTATCGAACACATTCCAGGGTTGTTTGAAGAAATTCCGCTTATGTTCTTCGCCAATAAAACGAATAGTTATCTCGACCAGAAAAATAGCGGTGATGCCATGATCCAGCCACCAGATAAGCCGCAACAACCCGGGATCCATGTCATAGGTTTTAGCACCAATCACCAACGCCGAGAAGATAATAACCCCGACCACAAAAAGTTCGAACGCCTTGTTACTGCGAAGTTTTAGAAAGGTTTGTTGAAGCGCCTGCGTATCCATAGAAAGCCCTGTACATCGTTTTACAGCTCATCGCCACTAACCGGGTGAGCATGAGTCGTGGTAAATTAGCGCGCAGTAGATTACCGCAGATCGAGGTAAAAGGTGAGTACCGAGTACAACAAGAACTTTCCCGTTTCCTGGGAAGAGCTGCATCGTGATGGCCGTGCCCTGGCCTGGAAACTCCTGGACATGGGCCCCTGGAAAGGCTTGATCGCCATCACCCGAGGCGGGCTGGTACCAGCGGCCATCGTCGCTCGGGAACTGAATATTCGTTTGATCGACACCATCTGTATCAGCAGCTACGAAGGCGAACGCCAGGGTGAACTGCAACTGCTCAAGGGCGTCGACGGGGATGGTGAAGGCTGGCTGCTGGTCGACGACCTGGTCGATACCGGCAACACCGCAAAAATGGTGCGTGAAATGCTGCCCAAGGCCCATTTTGCAACGCTCTATGCCAAACCGGCGGGCAAACCGCTGGTGGACAGTTTTATCACCGAAGTGAGTCAGGACACCTGGATTCGTTTTCCCTGGGATATGGAGTTACGGGTCGCCACCCCGCTCGCGGACCTGAAAAAGCGCTAACCGTTAACATCGCTCCTGACAAGGCAAGGTCGGCTTATTTTACCGTCAGGGTATAGCCGGCCTCGGCCAGAAGCTCGATTTCCCGCTCGAAGTCGGCGCGTATCAGCGGGTGCTTATGCAACCAACCGCTGCCCAGGTCCATATTCAGTGTGGTGCCATCGACCTCGAGCCGGTACTCCGGCAGACTGTCTTCACTGCGAATATGATTGAGTAAAATCGACAGTCGCAACAAAATGGATAACCGTAACACCCGATCGCGATAGTAACTCGACATATTATCGTACAGGTGAATCGGGAAGGAACGTCGGTGACTGCGAATCAGCAGGGCAATGGCCCGTTGCTCATAGCTGGTAAAACCCAGCATCTCCGAATGCCGCACCAGATAGTCGCCATGTTTGTGGTAGCGGGTATGGGAAACCGCCATACCCAGTTCGTGCAACCAGGCAGCAGTGCTGAGAATTTCCCGCTCATAGCTGCCCAGTTTCCAGCTTTCCGCCACCTGGCGGAAGCTGATCAAGGCTTGTTTACGTACCCGCTTGGCGTGTTTTTTATCGATGTTGTAGCGCTTAATCAATGAATTGAGGGTACGCTCGCGAACATATTCGTGCTCCTTACTACCGACCATGTCGTACAGCAGGCCTTCGCGCAGAGCACCATCGGAATAGTGCATACGCTTGAGGCGAAAGGCATCGAATACCGCCGTCAAAATCGCCAGGCCTGCGGGAAAAATACTGGCTCGATCAGCTTTAAGTCCGTCCAGGGAAATGCGGTCCACATGCCCCTGCTCGATCACCCGTTGTCGTAATGTTTCCATTCCGGCGCGGGTGATGCCCTGCTCCGTCACCCCGGATGCGATCAGTACCTGCTCCACCGATTTTACGGTTCCGGAGGAGCCTAGCACCTCGTCCCAGCCAAGGCGCCGGTACATTTTAAGGACATTGAGGACTTCAAGCCGAGCCGCGTAATAGGCCTGCTCAAAGCGTTCTGCGGTCACCTCACCATCGGGAAAAAAACGGGTCGAAAAAACCACACAGCCCATATGCAGGCTTTCCAGCAATTTAGGCTCGAAACGCTCACCGATGATCAGCTCGGTGCTGCCTCCACCGATATCCACCACCAGTCGTTTGCCATGGTCGTCGGATTGAGTATGGGAAGTGCCAAGGTAGATCAGGCGCGCTTCTTCGCGGCCGCTAATGACTTCTACCGGGCATTTGAGAATGGATTCCGCGGTGCGGGTAAAATCGCGGCGGTTACGCGCCATACGCAGCGCTTTCGTGCCCACTACCCGCACCAAATCAGGCTTCATACCCTCGATATACTGGGCAAACCGGCGCAAGCAAGCCCAGCCCCGGCGCATACTTCCCTGATCAAGATTGCCATCTTCGTCAAGTCCGGCGGCCAGCTGAACCTTTTCACCGATGCGTTCAATCGGACGAACTTCACCATGCTCGTAGCGAGCGACAATCAGGTGAAAACTGTTTGAGCCCATATCGATAGCGGCAATCAGGGCCGGAAGTTTCTCATCCCCGGCGGCAGCAGTTTTTCCCATCGGCACTCGGTTATCCATCTATGCAGGTTTTCCCCTCAAGGTTATCACGTCCAACAACGCTTGAAATTGCCGCTAGAGGAACCATATTAGCTTACCAGAGTGATCTGTCATTGCATCAGAAACCTGCCTACCCTATGCCATGAATAGTACGGGTGCTATGATGTGCACAATTTAAATCTGCCAACCGGAGATGAATTCAATGAGCGAACATATCGTCAACGTGAGTGACACGTCATTTGATGATGAAGTACTAAAGGCCGAGGGCGCTGTCCTGGTGGATTACTGGGCCGAGTGGTGTGGACCCTGCAAAATGATCGCACCGGTACTCGATGAGATCGCCAAAGAATACGAAGGCAAGCTCAAGGTGTGCAAGATCAACATCGACGAGAACGAAGCCACTGCACCCAAGTACGGTGTTCGCGGCATTCCTACCCTGATGCTGTTCAAGGCCGGTAATGTAGAGGCGACCAAAGTCGGCGCGCTGTCAAAATCCCAGCTGACCGCCTTTATTGATAGCAACATCTAATATCTCTATTCCCGAACCTTCCGGGGTTCGGGAATCTTTCTCCCTCCAATCAGGCTCAACACTGGACTCTACCGCCTTTCGATGGTAGATTTTCGCCTACACCTTCCGCCGCGCCTGCGGCACCTTATAAGAAACGCAGAATAACCACCCACAAAACGCCTGCAGACCATACCTGACCTCAGGACCTTTTCGCTGATGCCGAACTTCTGCACAGCCTCATAACTTTCTTTTATACCCACTATGAATCTAACTGAACTTAAGAAAAAACCCGTCCAGGCGTTACTCGATATCGCTGCAGAAATGGGCCTCGATAACCTGGCCCGCTCCCGTAAACAAGACGTCATCTTCACCATCCTCAAGCGCCATGCGCGCAGCGGCGAGGACATTTACGGTGATGGCGTGCTGGAGATCCTGCAGGATGGTTTCGGTTTCCTGCGCTCTGCCGACAGCTCTTACCTGGCCGGTCCGGATGATATCTACGTGTCTCCCAGTCAGATTCGCCGCTTTAACCTGCGCACCGGTGACACCATCTCTGGCAAGATTCGCCCACCCAAGGATGGCGAGCGCTATTTCGCCCTGCTTAAGGTCAGCGAGATCAATTTCGACAAACCCGAGAACGCCAAGAACAAGATTCTGTTTGAAAACCTGACGCCGTTGTTCCCCAACGATCGCCTGGTGATGGAAACCGGTAACGGCTCCACCGAAGACCTGACCGCTCGTACCATCGACCTGGTAGCCCCCTTCGGCAAAGGCCAGCGCGGCCTGATCGTATCTCCGCCCAAAGCGGGTAAGACCCTGATGTTGCAGAACATTGCAGCCAACATCGTACGCAATAATCCGGATGTGCACCTGATCGTACTGCTGATCGATGAGCGCCCCGAAGAAGTCACCGAGATGTCTCGCTCCGTGCGCGGAGAAGTGGTCGCCAGTACCTTCGATGAACCACCCGCACGTCACGTTCAGGTCGCTGATATGGTGATCGAAAAGGCCAAGCGTCTGGTTGAACACAAAAAAGACGTGGTTATCCTGCTCGACTCCATCACTCGCCTGGCCCGCGCCTACAACACGGTTATTCCTTCCTCCGGCAAGGTACTGACCGGTGGTGTTGACGCCCACGCCCTGGAGCGCCCGAAGCGTTTCTTCGGTGCCGCCCGTAATATCGAGGAAGGTGGTAGTCTGACCATTATCGCCACCGCCCTGGTCGAAACCGGCTCCAAGATGGACGATGTAATCTTCGAGGAGTTCAAGGGTACCGGTAATATGGAACTCAACCTGGACCGTCGCATCGCCGAAAAGCGTGTGTTCCCGGCGATCAATATCAACAAGTCCGGTACGCGTCGCGAAGACCTGCTGATCCCTGAAGAGGAACTGCAACGCATATGGATTCTGCGCAAGATTCTACATCCGATGGATGAGATCGCGGCCATTGAGTTCCTGCTCGATCGCATGAAAGACAGTAAGACCAATGAAGAGTTCTTCCTGTCCATGAAGCGCAAGTAACGCATCAAAAAACGCTAACCGGAACGGCCCCTGACCGATGAAATATCGCGACCTGCGTGATTTCCTGCGCCAGCTCGAAGAGCGAGGCGAACTCAAACGGATCGACATGGAGATCGATCCCAACCTTGAGATGACCGAAATTGCCGATCGCACCCTGCGTCAGAAAGGGCCGGCCCTGCTGTTTGAAAATCCCAAGGGGTTTGATACTCCGGTACTGGCCAATCTGTTTGGTACGCCGGAACGCGTGGCCATGGGCATGGGGGCCGATTCGGTCGAGGCACTGCGGGAAATCGGCAAGCTACTGGCCTACCTGAAAGAACCGGAACCCCCCAAAGGTATCCGTGACGCGCTGGAAAAGATGCCGCTGTTCAAGAAGGTGCTCTCAATGAGCCCCAAGGTAGTCCGCAAAGCCGCTTGTCAGGAGATTGTACTGGAGGGCGATGCGGTTGATCTTGGCCAGCTGCCCATTCAAACCTGCTGGCCGGGAGATGCGGCACCCCTGGTCACCTGGCCTCTGGTCATTACCCGGGGACCCCTCAAGGAACGCCAGAATCTGGGCATCTATCGTCAGCAACTGATCGGTCGCAACAAACTGATTATGCGCTGGCTATCCCATCGCGGTGGTGCCCTCGATTTCCACGATTGGAAACAACAACACCCGGGCGAACCCTTTCCCGTCAGTGTAGCGCTGGGGGCCGATCCGGCGACCATTCTTGGCGCGGTAACCCCGGTGCCCGACAGCCTTTCTGAATACGCCTTTGCCGGATTGCTACGAGATTGTAAGACCGAACTGGTTAAAAGCATCGGCAATGATCTGCAGGTTCCGGCCAGTGCCGAGTTTGTCCTGGAAGGTTATATCGACCCGGAAGAAACCGCCGATGAAGGCCCTTTTGGCGATCACACCGGTTACTACAACGAGGTCGATCGCTTCCCGGTGTTTACCGTCGAGCGCATTACTCATCGACGCGACCCTATTTATCACAGCACCTACACCGGTCGACCGCCCGATGAACCCGCCATTCTCGGCGTGGCACTGAACGAGGTGTTCGTTCCCATACTGCAGAAACAGTTCCCGGAGATTACCGATTTCTATCTGCCCCCCGAAGGTTGCTCCTATCGTATGGCGGTTATCACCATGCGCAAGCAGTACCCCGGGCACGCCAAGCGGGTTATGCTCGGCGTCTGGTCCTTCCTGCGCCAGTTTATGTATACCAAATTCGTTATTGTTTGCGACGATGATGTCAACGCCAGGGACTGGAACGACGTTATCTGGGCCATGACTACCCGCATGGATCCGCGTCGGGATAGCGTCTTTGTTGATAACACCCCGATCGATTACCTCGATTTCGCCTCCCCTATCTCGGGTCTGGGCTCGAAGGTGGGCTTCGATGCCACCAACAAATGGCAGGGTGAGACCGACCGCGAATGGGGCCAACCCATCACCAGAGATCCCGAGGTCAGCTCCCGTATTGATGACATCTGGGAGCAGCTCGGCATCGATTCGTGAATTTACGTTTGCGGCTGACAACGGAACAGGCATCCGTACCACTCGACAGTTCACTGACGCTACTTGAAAACCTTCGACAACAAGGCTATCAACTGCCATCAAGCTGCCGAAACGGAAATTGCTATATTTGTCAGGCCACACTGGTGCGAGGAGAGGTAGAGTTGCGCCAGGGCGAAAGGATCACCGCTGGAAAACAACCACAAACCATTTACAGCTGTATCAGCTACCCCCGTAGCGATCTGGAAATAACCGCCGAGCGACTTCGGCGAGCAGGAGAATTAAGCATGACCCCATTGGCCTGTCAGGTGCAAAGCACCGACCGCCTGAGTCACGATGTCTATCGAGTGAAACTGCTAGCCCCTGCAGGCACCTTGCCTGAGTTTTACGCCGGGCAATATCTGATGCTGGAACTCGAGGATGGTCAACAATGTCCCTTCTCCATCGCCAGCGCACCTGTGCAACTGGCCAACTCCCGCGAGCTCGAACTGCATATACAGCACGCCGCCGATAGCGAGATTTCCGACCGTATTTTGCAGCAGGTACAACAACGCAGCGTGGTACGTATTCATCTGCCCCAAGGCAACTGTCACCTGCAAAACATTCCCCAGACCCCTCTCGTTTTTCTCGCCGCCGGTACCGGATTCGCTCAGATGAAAGGGATGATTGAGCACTGCCTCGATCAGCAACACTTGCTACCTTTGCATCTCTACTGGGGCGTTCGCAAGGTAGAGCACTTCTACCTTTCCGAGCTGCCACACCGCTGGGCACAACAGAAAAGCGTCACGTTTCACCCGGTGGTCAGTGATGACAAGGATGCCGATTGGGACGGTCGGAGTGGCGCGCTGCATCACGCTGTAGTGGAAGACCTGACAGAACTAAAAGGCGCTCACTTTTATATTTGTGGATCACCACAGATGGTATACGCCAGTACCGATGATCTGGTTGCTGCCGGCGTTCCCGAGGATCACATTCACTCCGACGTGTTCGATTACGCGCCACGAGAAGCCTGACAGTTTGTTGTTTTTTCTATCTGCGTGACCACTGCGTCAAAAACGAAAATTAACGGCCTGCCAAAACGCAGGGCAAAAAGGCCGCGACAGAATTCAATTCTCATCGCGGCCTTTAATAACTTTCTAAAGAGCTATCAGCTTACTCACTTGGCCGTTGACCATTAACTGCGAGCCGTTGCCAGCTCCAGTCCTTCGCGGAAAAACCGGGTACTGGCCTCATGCTCCCCCAGCTGGGCCAACAATTGACCCAGTTCGTTACAAGCAACGCTAGTGCGCGAAATTTTCAGGCTTTGTTCAAAGTATTCGCGGGCCTTACCCCATAACTCGTTAGCCAGGCAGATACGCCCCAACGCAATCAGCAGCACCGGATTTTCCGGATATTCCCTCAGCAGGGCTTCGGCTTTGGTTAACTGTTTCGCCGGCTCTTCACAACGAACGCGACCATAGAGTTCCATCAATGGATCGCTGTAATGCTGGCGCAACGCTTTCGACAAGAGCTGCTCGGCCCGCTCCCAGGCACCCATGCGAATCAGGCACCTGGCGCAATAGGCCACCAGCACCTCGTCCTTTTTCTGCTTACGGTTAAGGTTGTCCCACAACTGATCAACGTAGCGAAAGCGGTTTTCGACCTCGCTGGGGCGCAGGCCCCGTTCGCACGCCTGCTGGAACAGCTGCTCGTACGCTTCACTTTGTAGTTTGCGTATCTCTTCCTGGGGGAACACCTTATAGCGCTCTAACGTCGGCAACAGTCGTTGCACATTTTCCCAATCACGCAACCGATAGTAGGTGCGCATCAGAAGTTTAAGCATATAAGGGTGTGTTGGCACTTTACGGCGTAGCTCTTTCAGCACCGCCAGGGCCTGCTCTAATTGGCCACTGGACAGGTGAAGTTGAGCCTGGGTAATGCCGACCGCGATCGCCGCTCCGGGAATATCGGCATCGGCACTGCGCAGGTATTCGCCGGTAAGTTGTTCGTCGCCCATCAGGTGCGCCGCACGCGCCGCCGCCAGGTAGTTCACCAACGGCGACTCCCCTTCTGCAGCCGCTCGACCCAACTGCCGATGGGCCAACTTCCAGTTACCCTTCATCAGATTCAGCAAGCCGCGGGAAGCGTTGACTCGAGCTCGTTTAAGGCGACTACTCGCAGTGACCGGAACAACCAGATTCAGCGAAGCCAGCAATAGCCAAATCAGCGCCCTGAGCGCCCAGAGTGCCGCATAGATCACAATCAATAAAAGCAATCCCATCCACAGTGTGGTCTCAAAGGTGGTATCACCGTAGGAGATCAGGATATATCCGTTATCCAACACCATCCCATTGGCCACCACCGCCATAACCAGCAGCGCCAGCAACAGCATTAGAAACCATTTCATTGGCCAGCCTCCTCGCGGCGGTGAAGCTGCTCGTTGAAGGCCTGAATCGCCTTGAGGGATCCGCTGATATCGGGCAGTTCCGGGT
Source organism: Aestuariirhabdus haliotis (assembly GCF_023509475.1). NCBI lineage: Bacteria > Pseudomonadati > Pseudomonadota > Gammaproteobacteria > Oceanospirillales > Aestuariirhabdaceae > Aestuariirhabdus > Aestuariirhabdus haliotis. The sequence goes on from NZ_JAKSDZ010000016.1 coordinate 33,438, forward strand.
TCAACTGCAGCGATTGTAGCTGCTCCAGTTGCTGCACCATCGATAAGGAGGCTTGGTTATTATAGGAAAAGTATTGTTGCAACCAGTCCAGACTACTGCTCAAACTGGCATCATAGACCCGCTGCTGCCCCTTCAACAAAGCCAGCTGGGCCTGCTCCATCATCAATCGCAAGTTTTGCCGTAAATACACTTCTTCATTCGGCGTCAGCAGCTCTTGCAAGGGTTCACTGCGCTGAGTGTTCAGTCGGAAATACTGTTTGAATCGGCTAAAGCTCTGCTGCATGCGCGAACCCAGACGCTGCCAAAGCGGCGCCTCTTCGGTCGTTGTTTGCTGCGCCGCGTCTTCCGTTTCTTGTGGCGCCATCTCATAGCCCCCCACCGGCAACAAAGGCAGTCTCATGGCTTCGTCAGCCAGGGCAGCCAATTGCAGGTAGACCCCTTCCTGGTCAAGCTTGGGCACCGCGCGAACGGCAACCAGGTCCGCCGCCAAGGCTTCTCGCACGGGGAACAGGGACACATTATCGAGGTTTCTGACGATCAAGTCCGCACTGGCCAGCAAAGCCTCAACACCACCCACATCCCCTTCCGTGAGCAGTCGTTGATTGGCCAGACGCAGCAGGTATTCAACCTCTGCCAGCTGCCAGTCATCCCGACTGGTACGTTGCAACTCTTGTAACTGGCGCTGCAAACGCTCGCTGTTTTGTGTCAGCGTCTGGTCAGTGGCAGCCAGCTGATCTTGCAGTTGTTGCTGAGCATCGGGTAACGAGGCCAGCCCCTCAAATTTTTGTTCCAGCTCCTGGCTCAGCTCGGAATGACGACTATCGACTCGTGTTGCCAGGTCTTTCAGTTCTGTTTCCAGCTGTTGCTCCGTTTCCGGATAAGCACGGTGTTGCAAATAGTACTGAATATCACGATCCATATAGACCAGGGCCAGCACCCCGAGACAGGCAACCAGAGCCAGTAAGAGCGCAATCAGAGCCAACCAGGAGCGACCGCCTGTAGCTATCGAAGGGTTAGCTGTAGATGCGGTCGCCGAGGCAGCCCGGGCAACACTGGCTTCGCTTTGTTTGAGGTGGGGCGAGGGGCGAGTGGCGGCCGCAGCCGCAGCGGCCTGAATCTGCTCATCACTGACGCGCGAAATCGCTTCCACAGCATCCTCTTGCGAGGCAGGTTCATCCGAACTGTTGTCGGGCTCCCCGTTGCCAGCTACTGAACTGCCTGATTGAGGCTCGGCAGGAGATTCTCTAGATTCATTGCCTGCATCCGGCGCACCCGAATCTTCGGCCCGAGGCTCTGCTGTCTCAGGTTGTTGATTAGCGTCCGATACGGCCGCTGATTCATCGACGGTTTGATCGGTGGATAGCGCGGTGCTTTCCTGCTCCGTTGCCTGCTTGCTACCCTCTTTTCCACGCTTCTTGCTCATAGCATCCTCTATTCGCTGTGGTTAGCCCCCAACCGGGGGACCAGACGCTGTAATGTTTCCATTATGGCTGAATCTGCGGCCCCGTCACTTATCCAAACGGAGGCATAGCCCGCATTCACCATCAATTGGGCAACCCGATGGCTGGGCACAAGCAAATGCAAGTGGGCCCGTTGACCATCATCAAGCAACTCGGTTAATCGCTCGGCAATGCCGCCACTGGTGGCCACCGCCAGGTTGGTATGGTGTCGGGTCAGGTGCTCACCAAACACCGAGGGCTGGTAGGGTACCGGATGTCGTTCGTACACTGCCAGCTCGACGACCTCGGCACCTCGCCGGGTTAATTCCGCCGACAGATGCTCACGGCCTCCGTAGCCCTTGATCAACAGAATACGTTGCTCATTGATCTGGTCAAAATCAGCCAGCTCCAGCAAGGCTTCGCTGTCGGTCCCCGTTCGAGAGAAAGCTGCCTCGATGCCTAAACGCTCCAGCTCCGCTGCGGTGCTCTGGCCGATGGCAAACCAGCTTAACCCCAACGGCATCTGGGGCCAGTATCGATCGATCAGGTCACCACCAAAACGCGCCGCCGAGCGACTGATAAAGAGCACCTTGTCAAACCGATCAAGGTCCAGAACCTGCGCCTTGGTACTTTCACTCAGGGCCAGCGCGCGGGGCTCAATCAGGGGCAAGACCAAAGCTGAGGCTCCGGCCTCACGCAGCACTCCGGCAAGCCTTTCGGCCTGCTCGGCGGGGCGGGTTACCAATACCCGCAGCGCTGATAAATCAGTCGTGGTAGAGCTCGGCAAGAATCTCTCCCGCACCCTGACGCAACAAATCTTCTGCGACCTCCACACCGAGTCGTTCACAATCAGCCACGGGAGCTCGACGCTCGCTCGTTAGCACTTTCGAGGCATCGGGCTGAGCAACCAGGCCACGCAGATAAATTTCATCGCCCTGCTGCAGGGCAAAACTGGCAATCGGTACCTGACAGCCACCCTGCAGATGACGATTCATGGCTCGTTCGGCCAGCACGCAATTCGCCGTCACCTCGTGATGCAGCGGGGCAATCAATTCACGAGTCGCCTTGTCATCCAGTCGACACTCGATACCTACCGCACCCTGGCCACCGGCCGGAAGGCTGTGCTCGATATCAATATAATCGGTGATTCGGTTTTCAAACTCGAGCCGGATGAGACCGGCAGCGGCGAGGATAATCGCGTCATACTGACCTTCGTCGAGTTTGGCCAAACGGGTATTAACGTTGCCACGCAAAAAGTTGATGGTCAGATCGGGGCGCAGCCGAAGCAATTGGCACTGTCGACGCAGGCTGGAGGTTCCGACGATAGCCCCCTTGGGAAGCGATGCAAGGGAATCATAGGTGTTGGAAACAAAGGCATCACGAGGATCTTCACGCTCGCAGATCACAGCCAGTCCCAAGCCCTCGGGAAACTCCATCGGGACATCTTTCATGGAGTGCACGGCGATATCCGCCCGCCCTTCGAGCATGGCCGTCTCCAGCTCCTTGACGAACAGACCCTTGCCACCGATTTTCGCCAGGGGCGCGTCAAGGATTCGATCACCTCGACTGGTCATGGCCACCAGCTCAACCTCAAGGCCTGGATGGGCTTGCATAAGCCGGCTTTTAACATGTTCGGCCTGCCATAAAGCCAGAGCACTCTTACGGGTCGCAATACGAATTTTCTGCACGTTTGATTCCAACAGTTAAACACCAATAAACAAGCGCCCTATGATACGGCAGGGCCCGGGTTTACGCACCCTCGTACGGCGGCCAAATAACCGAACTCTTGATCCAGGTTCGGTTCAACAACAAGAACCTTTCATTGCCATGCACGCCGGACGGGGTTAAAGCTTCTGCATCAGCCGGCGAGTGGCGGCAACGTGGCGACGACTCACTTGCAAGGGTTCGTCCTGACCCGACAAAAACAGTTGGTAGTGCCCTTCCCCGGTACGTTCGAGCCGGTCGATCGCGGCACAGGCAACCAGCGCATTGCGATGAATACGAGCGAAACGCTCACCAAATTCGGCTTCCAACTCTTTCAGGGTATCGTCGATCAACACCTCGCCACCAGTATGACGAACCGTGACGTATTTATTATCCGCAACAAAGCAAATGACATCGGCCAGGGGAATCAGCTCAATCCCTTTATGGGTTCGAGCACTGATATGACAGCGCTGACCACTATCGTCCTGTTGCCGGGACAAGGCCGCTAACTGAATACGGTTGGCGACGCTGGCACTCTCCAGGGCTTTCAATAGCGCTTCCTGGCGAACGGGTTTCAGCAGGTAACCCACGGCCTGAACCTCGAAAGCCTCGATCGCGTATTCACCGTAAGCGGTACAAAAAATCACCGCCGGAGGGGTGCGCAAGGCGCAGAGATGGCGGGCCACTTCCATGCCATCCATACCCGGCATACGAATGTCCATTAACACCACATCGGGATTAAAGCGTTGCACCAGGGCAATCGCCTCTTGCCCATTGCAGGCTTCTTCATCGAGCACCTCATAGCCATCACAGTCATCGACCATTCTGCGCAAACGGTCTCGGGCCAGGGGCTCATCATCGACTAGCAATACTTTCACGTCGCTTCCTTTTTTATGGGCGAACAGGGATAACTCAGCACCACCATATAGAGCTGATGCTCCTTAACTCGAATCATCTTGGCCGAACTACCATAAAGTGCCTGCAGACGATCTTCGGTATTCGCCAGCGCAATACGGTTGCCCCCCGATGCACCACCGCCTCCTGCGGGCATCGGATTACTGACTCTCAAGCTTAACAAACCTCCCCTATACTCACCGCTCACGGTAACCGTCCCCCCCTGAGTTAATGGTTGAATCCCATGGTGAATCGCGTTTTCCAATAACGGCTGCAAGGTTAGCAAGGGAATCGGAAGGTCACCGGGGACTCCATCCATGTGCCAATCGACCTGCAAGCGTTTACCCAGGCGTAATTTTTCGATGCGCAGATATTGACGGCACAGATCCAGTTCGCGACGGATCGTCACTTCGCTGTTTCCCTGCTGCAGACTCGCACGAAACAGTTCCGACAGATCCACCACGGCCTGCTCGGCCTTATCGGGATCAACGGCGATCAAGCTGGCTATGCTGTTCATACTGTTAAACAGAAAATGTGGGCGAATACGGGACTGCAACGACTGTAACCGTGCACGCAGTTCGGCCTTTTGTTGACGATGCAATTCATGTTGCACGTACAGGTATCGCAACACCATGCCGGTGATAATAATGCCGATCACCAGATTACGTATCAACGGCCAGAGCTCCAGGTTAAACCAGAAGGCATTCCAGGGCAGCGGTAGCACCATCCATCGTGAGACAAGGGAAAAGCTGAGTGTTACTCCACTCACCAGCAACAGGCAGACAAACACCACCTGGGGCAGCGGCCTGCGACTTAACCAGTTACGCAATAGACAGAGCAAAGCCGTACTGCTGAGCATAATCCACTGCACAAACAGGGATGAGATGGCCAGATAATCCCAATCGAGACCTCGCGGGCCAGAGTCCGCCAATACCTCCACCAGCACCAGCAGTTCGGTGATCAGGATCAAGGCCAGCACGGCTCGGGTGCGACACAGATCTGGCAGAAAAAAATCTTGTTCGGCCGCATCGCGACCCGTAACGGGTTCCCTATTCATAATCCGAGGGTACAGCGAGCTGCAAGCAATGCAAAGCATCCTCCCCCGCAAGCCACCAACGACCTCGCAAAACTGTTACAATTGTCCGAATTTTTCAGCGAAAGGGCTCCCCTAAAGCCCTCGATATCAAGGAAGCCACATGAGCAGCGACGAGCAAAAAACCAACCAACAATGGGGGGGACGTTTTAACGAACCCACCGATGCCTTTGTAGCCCGATTCACCGCCTCGATCGATTTCGACAAACGCCTGTATGCACAGGACATCCGTGGCTCCCAGGCTCATGCACGCATGCTCAACAAGGTTGGCGTACTGTCGCAAGAAGAGTTAACCGCTATTCTGGAGGGGCTGGACCAGATTCGCGATGAGATCGAGCGCGGCGAAATCGAATGGTCGGTCGAGCTCGAAGATATCCATATGAACATTGAGGCTCGCCTCACCGATCGTATCGGCATCACCGGCAAAAAGTTGCACACCGGCCGCTCCCGTAACGATCAGGTCGCTACCGACATTCGCCTTTATCTTCGCGATGAGATCGATTTTATTCTGTCCGAAGTGACTCGCTTGCAGCAGGGTCTGCTCGATGTCGCCGAACGCGAAGCCGATACCATCATGCCCGGCTTCACCCACCTGCAAACCGCGCAGCCGGTCACCTTTGGCCACCACCTGATGGCCTGGTTCGAAATGCTGCAGCGCGACTTCAGCCGCCTCAGCGACTGCCGAAAACGACTCAATCAATCGCCTCTGGGCGCCGCTGCACTGGCCGGCACCACCTATCCGATCGACCGTAGTTACAGCGCGCAGCTGATGGATTTTGACGGTCCGACCGCCAATTCGCTCGACTCGGTCAGCGACCGGGATTTCGCCATCGAATTCTGCGCCGCCGCCAGTCTGGTGATGACGCATCTGTCCCGCATGTCCGAGGAGCTGGTGCTGTGGACATCGGCCCAGTTCGACTTTATTAACCTGCCCGACCGCTTCTGCACCGGATCGAGCATCATGCCGCAGAAGAAAAACCCGGATGTGCCCGAGCTGGTTCGCGGCAAGAGCGGCCGGGTCAATGGCCACCTGATCTCCCTGTTAACGCTGATGAAATCCCAGCCTCTGGCCTACAACAAGGACAACCAGGAAGATAAGGAACCCCTGTTTGATACCGTCGATACCTTGAAAGGCAGCCTGCGCGCTTACGCCGATATGATACCGGCCATCACCTCCAAGGCCGACAACATGCGCGAAGCCGCTCGTCGCGGTTTTTCCACCGCCACCGATCTGGCGGATTACCTGGTACGTAAAGGCATGCCTTTCCGCGATGCCCACGAAGTGGTGGGTAAGGCGGTCGCGTTCGGCATCGATCAAAATCTCGACCTGTCCGATATGAGTCTGGATCAACTGCAGCAGTTTTCTGCCACTATCGCCAACGATGTTTTTGACGTACTAACCCTGGAAGGTTCCGTTAACGCACGCAACCATATCGGCGGAACCGCTCCAGACCAGGTGCGCAGTGCCGTTACAACAGCCCGCAGCCACCTGTCCCAACGCAGCGAGTAAACGGTGCGCTGCCGACGGCATAGCATGTTCGGCAGCGCCCGTCCGGCTCAGCCTATACTGTAGCCATGAGCCAAACCAAGTCGTTGATCGATAGTCTGGAAGGCGGTGTTGACCGCAAAACGCTCAAGCGTATCCAGCAGCGCTTTATGGAGATTAACCAGGGGCGTTTGCTGCGTGCGCGGGATGGGCTCTCTCAACGCCAGCAGCTTTTCCTTGACCTGCTGCCTTTGTTGTTCATGGAAAACCACCCTTTATTGCCGGGTTTCGTCACCTATAAAACCCCGGCCGGGATATCCCGCTACGAACCCGACAAGCGGGTCCTGAGAGAAGCCAATCGACTCAGTCGCAGCTTTCGTTACAGCCGAAAACCCCACCGCCAGCGCAGCATCTACAGCCTGTTCCTGATGGGCAGCTGCGGCAGCCTTGCCCATAGTAATCGCAGCGATCTGGATGTCTGGGTATGCCATGCACCGGATTTGAAAACGGCGCAACAGGATGAGCTGCAACGCAAATGCACACTGATCGAGCTCTGGGCGGTTAGCTTCAACCTGGAAGTTCACTTCTTCCTGATGGACGATGAGAAATTCCGCCACCGGCAACATCACAAAGAACTGTCCGGGGAAGACTGTGGCAGCGCCCAACACAGCCTGCTGCTGGATGAATTCTATCGCACCGCCCTGCTATTGGCGGGTCGCTATCCCATCTGGTGGTTGATCCCCCCCGACGACGAACACCGCTATCAACATCACACCCAACGTTTGCGAGAACAGCGCTACATCCAACCCGATGAAACCGTCGATTTCGGCGGCATTACCGAGATTCCTCCCGGAGAATTTGTCGGTGCTGGCATGTGGCAGATGTTCAAGGGACTGGCGTCCCCCTATAAATCTGTGCTCAAGCTGATGCTGACCGAACTCTATGCCAGCCGCACTGATGAACTGATCAGCATAACGTTCAAGCGACGTATTTACGCCGGCGAAACCTCTCTGGATGCCCTTGATCCCTATATTTTGCTGTACCAGAAACTTGAGCGTTACTTGCTCGGAACCGAGCACCTTGACCGTCTGGAGCTGGTACGAAAAGCGCTCTATTTCAAGGTTGGCAAGCGCCTGAGCCAGACCCCGAGACGCAGCCGATCCTGGCAACGGAACGTGCTCGAACAGCTGATTCAGACCTGGCAATGGCAGCCACAACAGCTACGTGACCTGGACCAGCACAATCAATGGAAAGTCGATCGGGTGCTCCAGGAACGGGCCGCACTCGTGTCGCAACTGATGCACAGCTACCGCTTTCTGAACCAATATGGACATAACCACCAAGAGGGGCTGATCTCTCAACGGGACATGCAGTTACTCGGTCGGCGCCTGTACGCTGCCTTTGAGCGGCGAGCCAATAAACTCCCGGTGATAAACCCGGGTATCTCCGAGGACATGAGTGAGTCTAATCTGTCGATTGTCTGTCACGGCCAGAAACCCGCCGAGTGGCGTTTATATCGAGGCGCTCTCAAGCACCAGGATCTGGATCGCCAACCCATTCTCAAACGCACCCACTCTATCGTTCAGCTGTTGGCTTGGTGCCATCTGAATCGCATTCTCGACAGCAGCAGCTCCGTGTCGCTGTTTCCCGGCAACAGCGCCCTGACTGAATACGAGCTGCAACAGATTATCAACGCCCTGCGCCAAACCCTGCCCGTCGAGACGACTTCGATCGATGATGACACCTATCTGGAGCCCAGCCGGCCTTCTACAGTCCTGCTGGTGATCAACGCCGGTATCGATCCAATGAAAGCAAGCAGCGAACGTAACGTTCACCTGCTGAGCAACCGAACGGATTCGCTCGGTTTCAGCGCCATGCGCGCCAACCAGGTAATCACCATCGATCAGCTCTGTATCAACAGCTGGAACGAATGGAGCCTGTCACGCTTCGAGGGTCCGGACGCCCTTGTCCACTGTCTGCAGGAATACCTCAATCAGACCAATCCGCAATCACCGCCCGAACTCAACATTCGCTGTTACTGTCGTAATCGTGCGCAACCGATTCAGGATCGGGTCACTACACTGTTTGCCGATACCCAACGTCATCTGCTCTCACCCGACACACATTCCCGGGGCCGTTATCTGCTCCAGGTCGAGCATCAGTTTCATCTGTTTCAGATGCACCAGCAAGTCACCGTACGCAGCCTGGAAGACGAAGCAGCTCTGGTACTTTTGCTGGGACAACCCCAGACAGAATTTAGCCCGTTATTAGTCGATCGATATGCACTGCAAGACAGCCCCTTATCGCTGGTTTTACCGCGCAACGAAGCCGGCAAAATACAGCTGTTTTACCAGCAGCTCAGAGCTCAGGATCGAATTCGTTTTTACCTGCTCGATGAGCGCGGTTCATTGCTGTGCCAGACCTCAGTGCACGGCGATCTGCAACGAGTACTGGAACAGCTCTACCGTTTTTTACAGCGTTTGTTATTCCGTCTTAACGCGCATCTCGAGCAGCAAGCCAATGACCTGCCAACGATGAGTATCGAGCTCTACGAACTGGTGGCCAGTAGCGATTTTGGCCCGAAGCAGCTGCGAGCCGTGTCGCCTCCCCCTGCCAACCCTCACCCATACCTGGAAATACAGGTGATTATCGGACTGGATTCGGAAGGGGAAGAACAGGCCACCCTGTTTTGCGGTGAGCGTGAATTCAACCCGCTCGATTACGAAGGCAAGCAACTACAGGCTGCGGCGGACTTTATTCGTACACAGCATCGCGGTCGAGAGCTTTCCCGCTGCTATATCACCGACCTTGCTATGCCGCTGTCCTTGAACGGCGAGCGTCTGCAATCAATTCATTATTTGCAACGCAAACGGGACATAGAAACTCAGTTAAACGCCTATCTCCAGGCCGATGCCGACCGCTTGCCAGGGCAATGAAGGCGATTGCTGAAATACAACGGTTGAACTACAACTGCAGCTCGATGCTGTCGCCGGACTGTTCGCTCAGGCAACGATTGAGCATGGGCAGAAAAGCTTCCCCCGTGCGGGTACAGCGCCACTCATCGCCTTCATCCAGCTCGTAATGGAAACCACCACTGCGTGCGGCCATCCACAGCTGCCCCATCGACGGCTGTCGACTGAGAATCACCTGACTGCCATCTTCACAAGTCAGGGTAAGAATGCCAGCCGAGGTTTCATAATCGATTTCGACCTCGGCGTCCTCGATCGCATCTTCAATCGCCATCATCAACTCATCGAGACGTTCGTTTACCGCACTTTCACTGATCACCCTCGCTCTCTCCCATCCTGTTAGGCTCACATAAGCCGCGAGTGTAGCATGCCCGGGGGCAGCGTAGGCAAGGTAGCAGACAGCAGGTATACTGTGGCACCAAACCCTTTATTCACTGGCGATGAGAACCACAATGATACCCAAGCTTCTGCCCCTGCTTCTGGCTATTGGACTGCTGACCGGCTGCGGCCAGAAAGGCCCCCTGTACCTCCCCGAAGCAGATAACCAGTATCAATCCGTCTCTGTATCGAACCAGTAACCGACAGGCCTGACATCTGAATGGATCACTTTACCTATCAAGACGGCGAACTGTTTGCTGAACAGGTCTCCGCCAGCGATATCGCTGCGCAAGTTGGCACTCCTTGCTACGTTTACTCAAGAGCGACCCTGGAACGTCATTATAACGCTTACGATAAGGCACTGGGCTCACACCCTCACCTGATCTGCTACGCCGTCAAAGCCAATAGCAACCTGGCCGTACTTAATGTGCTTGCGCGCCTTGGCGCCGGCTTCGATATTGTCTCCATCGGTGAACTGGAGCGGGTATTGGCCGCCGGGGGCGAACCCTCACGCATTATTTTTTCCGGCGTCGGCAAGCAAGCCAGCGAGATGCAACGCGCCCTCGAAGTCGGAATTCACTGTTTCAACGTCGAATCGGAAGCCGAGCTGGAGCGCTTGCAGCAGGTAGCCAGCGAGATGGGCGTTAATGCGCGTATCTCATTGCGAGTGAACCCGGATGTCGACGCTCATACCCACCCCTACATCTCTACCGGCTTGAAAGAGAACAAGTTCGGCATTGATTTCAAAATTGCTCCCGAGGTCTATCGCCGGGCGGCGGCTATGCCTAACATTGAGATCACTGGTGTTGATTGCCATATTGGCTCCCAACTGACCGAGCTGGCTCCCTTTCTGGATGCCCTCGACCGCTTGCTCGCCCTGATTGATGAGCTTAAGCAGGATGGCATCGAAATCCAGCACCTCGATCTGGGTGGTGGACTCGGGGTCAGCTACCAGGGCGAACAACCGCCCCAACCCGCCGACTATGCCAGCGCCGTACTCGAAAGGCTGGGCCAACGCGAGCTGACCCTGGTACTGGAACCCGGACGCTCTATCGCGGCCAATGCCGGCATCATGCTAACCCGGGTGGAGTTCCTCAAGGTCAACAGCGGCAAGCACTTTGCCATTGTCGATGCGGCCATGAATGACCTGATTCGCCCGGCTCTGTATCGTGCCTGGCAAGAGATCATTGCAGTCAAGCCCCGAACGGAAGGGGAATCCCACTGCTATGACCTGGTCGGCCCGATCTGTGAAACCGGTGATTTTATTGGCAAAGAGCGAGATCTCGTGCTCGAAGCTGGAGACCTGCTCGCCGTGCGCAGTGCCGGGGCTTACGGTTTCACCATGAGTTCAAACTACAATAGCCGTAACCGCTCCGCCGAAGTGATGGTGGATGATGATCAGGTGCATCTGGTGCGCAAGCGTGAAACCTTTGCCCAGCAGATTGCCAACGAATCCCTGCTACCGGCCTGATTTTCATGCTGCTTCGATTTACTAAAATGCATGGCCTGGGCAACGACTTTGCGGTCATCGACCTCGTTACCCAGCATGCTCGTATTAACGCTGACCTGGTGCGCACACTGGCGCATCGCAATTTCGGCATTGGTTTCGACCAGATGCTGGTGGTTGAGCCGCCACGCAGCCCGGATATAGATTTTCGCTACCGCATATTCAATGCCGATGGCAGCGAAGTGGAACAATGCGGTAACGGTGCACGTTGCTTTGCCCGCTTCGTACGGGATAAGAAGCTAACCCACAAAAAACGGATTCGGGTCGAGACTTCCAGCGGAGTGATTGAGCTCAGCATTAATGGCAACAATGACGTCAGCGTTGATATGGGTATCCCCCAGCTCAGTCCGTCGCAAATTCCGTTCGACGCTCCTCCGGTGAAGGCCGACACCTACCCACTGGATGTCGACGGCCAAACCCTTGAAATCAATGCGATCTCCATGGGCAACCCTCATGCGGTACTTCTGGTTGATGATGTCGACTGTGCTCCGGTGGCAGAACTCGGCCCCAAAATTGAGCACCATCCCCGCTTCCCCCAGCGCTGTAACGTCGGGTTTCTGCAAATTGTCAGCCGTAACGAAGTGCGTCTGCGAGTGTTCGAGCGCGGCGTTGGCGAAACTCTGGCTTGCGGTACCGGTGCCTGTGCGGCACTGGTTGCCGGACGACTTCGCGGATTACTCGATCAGCGGGTGACAGCACACCTCCAAGGTGGCACCCTAAAGCTGGAATGGCAGGGGGATAACAGCCCCGTCATCATGACCGGACCCGCAACCCGGGTCTACGAAGGACAGATCAGGATATGAGTGAGTACGACAGCGACCCCACCCTTGAGATCAACGCCGAACAGGTTGGGGAGTATTTGCGTCAGCACCCCGATTTCTTCGAACACCGGGACGACCTGCTGTTAAAGATGGAAATCCCCCATCAGCGCGGCGAAGCGATCTCGTTGGTAGAACGCCAGGTGAATGTACTGCGTGAACGCAATCTGGAAATGCGTCACCGACTCAACCACCTGCTTGATGTCGCACGGGACAACGACCGACTGTTCGATAAAACCCGCCGCCTGGTACTGAATCTGCTGGAAGCTCGCAACCTCGATGACGTGGTGGGCGCCACCGAAGAAAGCCTGCGCAACGATTTCCAGGTGCCCTATTGCGAAATGCTGCTGTTCAGCGACCGCTCCCTGAACACCCATGGTCGAGTGTCTCCGGTTGCCGAGGCCAACCAACAACTGTCTGAACTGTTACGCAACAATCGAGCGGTTAGCGGCGTGCTTCGTGAGGGCGAATTAAAGTTTTTATTCCCCGGCCAGCACCAGCAAATTGCTTCAGCGGCCGTTTCCCCCTTACATTTTTCCGGACGCTCACTGGGCGTGCTGGCCATCGCCAGTGAAGATGAACAACAGTATCGCAGCAGCGTTGGCACCCTGTTCCTGAGTTACGTGGGAGACGTTATCAGCCGTGTGTTGCCTCATCATATAGACGCACAGGTATGAACCGGGAACTCGACCCCTGGATCGAGGATTTCCTGCATTACCTGAATGCTGAACGCCAACTGTCACCCCATACCCTGAGCAACTACCGGCGTGACCTGGGCAAGCTGGATCAATTTCGCGAGCAACAAAATCTCAATCGTTGGCAACAGATTGATAGTCACCACATACGCCTGTTTGTTGCCACTTGCCACCGCCAGGGGCTCGGAGGCAAAAGCCTGCAACGCACATTATCCGCGACGCGCAGCTTTTTCCGTTTCCTCAATCGCGAGCAACGCCTGAGTAACAATCCGGCAACGGGTGTACGCGCCCCGAAAAGCGAGCGACGCCTGCCCCATACCCTGGACGCTGATCAAATGGGGCAACTGCTGACCATCGACGACAATGATCCCCTGTCTATCCGCGACCAGTGCATCATGGAGCTCTTCTACTCCTCGGGTTTGCGACTGAGTGAACTGGTCGGACTCAACCTGGACAGCCTAGACCTGAAAGCCGCCCAGTTGATTGCCATCGGTAAAGGCAACAAGGCTCGGCAACTACCCATCGGCAGGCTCGCTCTGGAGGCCCTCAAACGCTGGCTGCAACTGCGCTCGCAATTGGCCAATGAGGATTGCCAGGCCCTGTTTGTGTCCAGTCGTGGCAGCCGTATCAGCCAGCGGCAGGTGCAAACCCGACTCAAGCAGTGGGGTGTTAAACAACAGCTTCCGGATAACCTGCATCCGCATAAACTGCGGCACTCTTTTGCCAGCCATTTATTGGAATCGAGCGGCGACTTGCGTGCCGTGCAGGAACTGCTGGGCCATAGCGACATATCCACCACCCAGATCTACACTCACCTTGATTTCCAGCACCTTGCCGAGACCTACGACAAGGCTCACCCGAGAGCACAACGGCGTAAGAAATAATGATTGATGCCATCAGCTTTGATCTCGACGACACCCTATGGGACAACAGACCGGTGATTCGTGCCGCCGAAGCCGCCCTGGCCGACTGGGTGCAACGGCGAGCGCCCGATCTGGTGCCTCATTACCAACTGGAAACCCTGCTGGAATTTCGCCGTGAGATCATTGAAGAGCAGCCCCGCCTGCGTCATCGTATCAGTGAATTACGCGAGCAGATCCTCTTTCGTGCTCTTCGATACAGCGGCTACTCAGAAGCTGAAGGGCGTCAGCTGGCTGCGGAAGGCTTTACCCTGTTCCTGGATGAACGTCATCGGGTTAGTCCTTTTCCGGAAACCGAGCCCTTGCTGGAGTTATTGGCCAGGGATTACCAGCTAATCGCGCTCACCAACGGCAACCTGGATATTGCTCGCCTGCCTCTGGGTCGTTTCTTTGATCACAGTGTGCGTGCAGAAGAGATTGGATTGGCCAAGCCCAACCCCGAATTCTATCGCACCGCGCTGGAGCGGATCGGCACGAACCCAGCGCGGACGCTTCATATCGGCGATGATCTGGAAAATGATGTCATCGGTGCCCGTAACGCCGGCTTGCACGCACTCTGGTTCAATCCAGGCAAGGCACCAAACCCTCCAGCGGATTTGCCCCTGGAACTGCAAGTAGAGACTTTACGGCAAATTCCCGACGCCATCGGGCAGTGGCGCCAGCGCATGCGGGACACTGTCAACAGGTAGTCAATCGGACGCCAGGTTAGATAGGCCGGCTGCCATAGCGGCTGACAGGCTTTTTCGGCGGATCCGCCGACAACGATGAGTCAACCTGGGTAATGGTGCCACCGCTGGCAAGATAGGCCGCAACCTGGCGATCCAGCATTTCATGCAATCCTCGCCGGGATTCCAAGGTTCGCCCTTCGGCCTCGACATCGCCGCGGCCAATAACTTCCATATCCACATCATCGGTTTGCTGAGCGGCTTTCGCCTTATCAGTGACAGCCATTCCCTTGGGCGTGCGGGCCATAACTCACCTCGGTTGTTGCGTGATGATTCGCTAACAACAATTTATAGCGAATATTTTTTTATCGTCCAGCCTCTCGAGATGAATTTTTAAAACCGATTCTCTATAAGCCCCAAGCAATTCAGCCGCTTGTTGAACAGTTTGTTATATAGACGGAAGATCCAACCGCCGGCACAGTAAGAAATACCCAACGTTCAGGACGCTTCCCCCTGAAGAGTGACCACCACACGCCGCGAACCACCCCGGTTGCGATGTTCGCACAGATAGATGCCTTGCCAGGTGCCCAAACGCAGAGCACCCTGCCCTATCGGCAGAGTCAGGCTGGCCCCCAGCAAGCTGCTTTTAATGTGGGCAGGCAGATCATCGGGACCTTCATCACAATGCTGATACCAGGGCTCATTTTCGGGTACCGCGCGACTAAAGTAATTTTCAAGGTCGCTGCGCACGGTCGGATCAGCGTTTTCATTCAACGTCAATGATGCCGAGGTATGCTGAATCAGCAGGTGCATCAGCCCGACTTCGATCTTCTGCAGCTCTGGTAGCTGCTGCAACAGCTCGCGAGTAATCAGATGGAATCCCCGCGCTCTAGGCTTCAGGGAAATTTCCCGTTGCAACCACATATCGTTTTACCTCCCAAGCGCGGAATTCTATGGATTACCCAGCGGGTAAGTCGCTGGCCAACCAGCCTAAACCACCAACTGACCACCAGCAACTGAGCACCGGGTTCACGCCAGCATAATATAATTAGACTTCTAAATAGTTTTACCGCCTGTTACTCTGACTCCACTTTTCGTTCGCGGCCTAAGGATTGCAACCTTATATGACTCAACCCCTGTATTGGCACGAAGTGCTCATCTCCCTCAGGCGTATCATTCGAGCTACCGATCAACAATCCAAGCGCATGGCCAAATCCTGCGGCCTGACGATTCCCCAAGTAATGGTTCTTCGCGCTATCGATAGTCTCGGCGACGTTACCGTAAAACGTATTTCCGACGATGTTTCCCTGAGTCAGGCCACCGTCACGACCATCCTCAACCGCCTCGAAGACCGCGGTCTGGTTGAGCGGTTACGGATCCAGCGGGATAAGCGGATCGTCAATGCACGACTGACTGAGTCGGGCGGGGCAGTCCTGCGGGACGCGCCACCGCTATTGCACGAAACCTTTATCAACCGCTTCGAGGCCCTGGATGACTGGGAAAAAACCCAGATCCTCTCCTCCATGCAGAGAGTCGCCTCGATGATGGACGCCGAAACCATTGATGCCGCCCCCTTGCTGGACATCGATCCCACAACGCCCTGAATCAGTTCACAGCCAGCTGATAATCATTTGATCTCTAATCATTAGATCTATAAGCTGATCAAAGGTTATACACTACCTTAATATACAAGCCACCCAAGAAGGATGACCATGCACAAATCACTTCTCGCCGCCGGCCTTGTCAGTGCCGCGCTGGCCAGCGCCCCCACCTTCGCCGCCGAGTGCGGCAAGGTCACTATCGCCGATATGAACTGGAGCTCGGCAACCCTGATCGCCAACGTTGACCGCTTCATCTTGCAACACGGATTTGGCTGCGATGCCGAACTGGTCCCCGGTGACACCATGCCTACCGGCACCTCTATGATGGAAAAAGGCGAGCCAGATATCGCTCCAGAACTCTGGAGTAATGCCATGAAAGATGCCCTCGACCGTGGCGTCGAGGAAAAGAAACTGCGCATTGCCGGTAAATCATTATCCGATGGTGGCGAAGAGGGCTTCTGGGTTCCGGAATATATGGTCAAGCAGGATCCTTCAATGGCCTCTATTGAAGGCATCATCGCCAACGCCAAACTTTTCAAACACCCCGAAGACCCGGATATGTCAGCCTTTTACGGCTGCCCTGCTGGTTGGAACTGCCAGATCAGTGCCGGCAATCTGCACAAAGCCCTGGGCCTGGACAAAGCCGGTTTTGACCTGATCGATCCCGGTTCAGGTGCTGGTCTCTCTGGTGCTATTGCCCGTGCCTACGAGCGTGAAAAGCCCTGGTTTGGCTACTATTGGGCACCAACGGCCGTGCTCGGTAAATACAAGATGGTCAAAGTTGATTTCGGCTCCGGCGTCGACCTGGATCAATTTACCAGCTGCACAACTCAGGTAGACTGTGCCGATCCCAAACCAACCATGTACCCACCTTCACCGGTGCACACAGTAACCACCGAAGGCTTTGCCGCCAAAGCACCAGAAGCCTATGCCTACCTCGGCAAGCGTTCCTTTAAAAATGCCCAGATGAACGAACTACTGGCATGGATGGAAGACAACCAGGCTGATGGCGACATCGCTATGGCACACTTCCTGAAAAATCATGAAGCTATCTGGACCAGCTGGGTCTCCAGCGACGTTGCCAGCAAAGTGAAGATGGCACTCGATAACCATTAAGACGTTCGCCCTCGGTTAATGCCGAGGGCATTTTATTCTCTCAAGTGTAGTGAATCCAAATGGCCGAAAAATCCTGGTTCTCCGAATTCCCTCAAATGGAACGCAGCGATCTGGTCGTCATTCGAAAAAACCTCGATGCGACTTACCGCGACTTCTCCCGTGAATATGGCGATGCCATTGAATCCTTTTTCGACCCCTTACTGACCTTCCTGATCTGGTTCGAGAAGCTACTACTCAATTCTCCCTGGCTGGTTGTTCTCTCCATTATCGCCCTGCTTGCCTATGCCGCCAGCCGTTCGTGGAAACTCTGCAGCGGCGTTATCGTCGCATTGCTGTTAATCGGTTACTTCGGCATGTGGGAAAACACCATGCGCACACTGAGTATTATTACCGTGTGCACCATGCTGGCCATTGCTCTTGGTATCCCCATAGGCATTGCCATGGCACGCTCCGATCGGGTGCAATCGATCGTTACACCCGCGCTCGATATCATGCAAACCATGCCCGCCTTTGTGTACCTGATCCCCGTGGTTATGCTGCTCGGCATCGGTAAAATTCCCGGTGTCATCGCGGTCGTTATTTACGCCATTCCCCCGGTGATCCGCTTGACCAATCTGGGTATTCGTCTGGTGGATAAAGAGGTTTTAGAAGCAGCCACCGCCTATGGCGCGAGCGCGCGTCAACGCCTGTTTAACGTTCAACTGCCACTGGCCATGCCCAATATTATGGCCGGCATTAACCAAACCATTATGATGGCCCTGGCCATGGTCGTGATCGCCTCCATGATCGGTGTCAAAGGCCTCGGCCAACCGGTGCTGAAATCAATTACCAACCAATACTTCACGCTGGGACTGTTTAACGGTCTCGCCATTGTCGCTTTAGCCATCATCTTCGACCGGGTTTCTCAAGCTTATGCCAAGCGTGCCCAGAAACATCTGGGAGGTCCGCAAAATGCCTGATCAACAACCACAAACCCTGATCGAAATACAAAACCTGTATAAGGTTTTCGGAGAGAAGCCCAACGCCGCCATGAAGCGCGTGAATGAAGGCCTCAGCAAAGACGAACTTCTATCACAAACTGGTCACACACTGGGTCTGCGCGACATCAACCTGTCAATCAAACGCGGGGAGATCTTTGTTATTATGGGGCTCTCGGGGTCCGGTAAATCGACCCTCATTCGGCATTTTAATCGCCTGATCGATCCCACCGAAGGGCAGATCCTGATCGAGGGTACCGATGTGATGAAACTGTCCCAGAAAGAGCTGGAGCAGTTTCGCCGCCATAAAATGTCAATGGTATTTCAACGCTTTGGCCTGATGCCCCATTACAGCGTTATCGATAACGTTGCCTACGGACTTAAGGTGCAGGGGATTAGTCGTCCCGAGCGTCTCAAGAAGGCACAAGAATGGCTCGATACCGTAGGACTCAGCGGTTATGGCAATCAATACCCTTCACAGCTGTCCGGTGGCCAGCAGCAGCGTGTAGGCCTGGCTCGCGCGCTTTGCACCGATGCCGAAATATTACTGATGGACGAAGCCTTTTCTGCCCTCGACCCACTGATCCGCAGTGAAATGCAGGACCAGCTAATCGACCTGCAAGAAAAGCTGCATAAAACTATCATTTTTATTACCCACGACCTGGACGAAGCCCTGCGTCTGGGCGATCGCATCGCTATTCTCAAAGATGGCGAGCTGGTGCAAGAGGGCACTCCGGTGGATATTCTGCTGCACCCCGCTACCGACTATGTCGAAGCCTTTGTTAAAGACGTTAACCGGGCACGCGCATTAACGGTAGAAACTGTGATGCAACCTCCCGCGTGCCGGATTACCGCCAACACCATTGGCGAGGCCTTATCCCAGATGAAAAAAATGCCGGAAGAGTACGGTTATTGCATCAGTGACGAGGGTTATCAGGGCATCGTTACCCAGGACACATTGGAAGAAGCCGCCCTCCAAGATTGCGATCAATTGATCGATACGGAGCACTACGAAGAGGTACCGGAAATTTCCCCGGATTCATTGATCGAAACCGTTATCCCCGACACCCTCGACCATGACTACCCCCTTCCGGTGGTCGATAACGACGGTGACTTGCAGGGCGAACTGTCGCGAGCCAATCTGGTTGAAGTGCTCGGGGATAACACCGGCAATACACCACCCAACAAACCCGACAACAGTAACGACCCCGATTTTGATGGTAAAAAAAGCGCGTAGCAGGACAATACCCGCTATCGCTGATCTTTTTTTCAGGATAAATACCCATTTTCAAGACCCTGCCGGTATCCTATGCTCAGAGAGTTAAAGGGAGGCGCCCTACAGGCACTCCCTGAGCAACAATACTGTCTCGAGCAATATGACATTGGAGATAGGGTATTCCTGACATTAAAGATAAGGTTTCAACGCTCACAACCGAGCTTGAACAATTAAAATCTAAACTTCCTGCTCTCGAGGCCCAGGCGGCCAGGAGCGGCCAGGCCGAGCTGTTACAAAAAACCCTGTTCGAAATATCCGAACACGCCAACGATGCAATAAACCTCGACCGGTTTTTTGCCCAGCTTCACAAAGATCTCTCCAAGCTGGTTTACGTTGCCAATTTCTATATCGTGCTGCTCGACGCCGACAATCAAACGGTCCGCTTTGCTTACTATAAAGATGAGGTCGATGAGCTCCAACTTGAAGAGCTTCAACCCATACCCCTGGAAAAGTTTGAGAAAACACTTTCAGGTCAACTCTTCATGCAATCTAAAACGGTCTTTTTGTCGCGTATCAACATCGAAGAGCTGGCCGCCAGTGGAAAAATCACCTTTGTTGGAGAACTCTGCCATCAATGGTTGGGGCTCCCTCTTATCACGCAGAATACCTGTCTGGGAGGGCTCGTTGTTCAAAGTTACTCGGAAGACCAGGAGTTCAGCCAGCAAGATATCGATCTGCTGGAATACGTCAGCCAGCACGTAGCCTCAGCAACCTCCCGCCGCCAAGCACAGGATAAACTCAAAAAAGTTAACCTTGAATTAGAACAGCGAGTTGCGCAAAGAACCCATGAATTGACCATGGCCAATAGCAGCTTACAAGCAGAGGTTGAGGAAAGACGGAAAGCGGAGCAAATTCAGTCTGTATTGTTTCGCATATCAGAACAAGCCAACAAAGATCAAAACATTCGATCTTTTTATCATTTCCTTCATAAATCGATTAACGAACTGGTTGAAGCCCCCAATTTTTTTATTGCACTGCTCGATGACAAACGCGAAAAAGTAATATTCGAATATCGTATTGAAGATGATGAAGATATGGTGATGGAATTGGCTTTTGATGCCAACAAACCATCAGAGAAATGCTCCCCGACTGAAACCATACTAATCACCGGAAAAACCTTATTACTGGATTCCAAGTCGATCGACGAAAATGGAAAACAGCATTTTATTGTTGGTAGACGCGCAGTAGCATGGTTAGGTGTGCCACTTATAAAGGGAAACCAGGTCGAAGGTGCCATGGTAGTACAAACCTTTGAACCCGGATACCAGTACGACCAAAAATCCAAAGAGCTGTTGAATTTTGTTTCACAACATGTCACCAATGCTTTATACAGCCAACGCAATCGCATTGCCCTGAATGAAGCTCACAAAAAGCTGCAAGCCATAAATAACGAGTTGGAAATCAGAGTCGACGAGCGCACTCGAGACCTGCAACTATTACTCAAGGAACGTCAGGAAATACAGGATAAACTGAGTCACGACGCATTACATGATGCATTGACAGGCCTGCCTAACAGAAACCTTTTTGTAGATCGAGTCGATCACTTATTGCAGAAGCAAAGCCGCTCGATGAGCAAAGGGTTTTCTGTAATGTTTCTGGATCTGGATCGATTTAAATCGATCAATGATAGCCTTGGCCATATTGTCGGCGATGAATTATTGATTAAAGTCGCGAATCGCCTGGACATCTGTTTGCGCCCTGGTGATACCGTCGCTCGTTTGGGTGGTGACGAATTTTGCATTCTGTTACCAGACCTCTGTGATGAAGGATCCATACAACAGGTGGGAGAACGCATTCTTCAAGCCGTCCGAATGCCTTTCCTCATTATGGACAAAGAGATCTATACGAGCACCAGTATTGGCGTAACTCAAAGCAGCATCGGCTATAGCAACACTTCGGATGTTATTCGCGATGCCGATGCCGCCATGTATCAAGCGAAAAGTCAGGGTAAGAATCGTCTGGCACTGTTCAATCGTGAAATGCACGAATCGACCCTGCGATACATCCATCTCGAAAACAGCTTACGCAACGCCATAAACAATGATGAGATCTGTGTTCATTACCAACCCATAGTCGATCTGGAAAGCGGGACTATTTTAGGTTATGAAGCTTTAGCCCGGTGGCATCATGCTGAACTGGGTATGATTGGGCCTCAGGAATTTATTGCCATCGCCGAGGAGATCGGTTTTATTCACGATCTTGGGCTCTATATTCTGGAATCCACTCTCATCGAACAAAAAGACAACTTTGCCAAGGGCATTACGGTAAACGTCAATCTGTCAGCTCGCCAATTTGAACGCGATAGCCTGGTCGATGACATCCTGGGTTTATGTCAAAAACACAAAGTACGACCAGACAGTATTAACTTCGAAATCACTGAAGGCTTGTTGATTGCCAATTTCGATCTGGCCAAAAACATGCTGTCAAAGCTTCGCTCGGCAGGCTTTGCTATTATGCTGGATGACTTTGGCACGGGTTATTCATCGTTGAGTTACATCCATAAACTGCCCATCGACACCTTGAAAGTCGACCGCAGCTTTATGATGGGTGACTATCAACAACAAGCGCCGCTGATTACAACCATTGTCACCCTTGCCGAGCAAATGGATCTGGATGTGGTTGCCGAGGGCATAGAATCAGAGCAACACCAGAGCTTTCTGCGCTCATTAAACGTTAAAAAGGGTCAAGGGTATTTCTTTGGCAGGCCAGCCCCTGTATCTGGCTGAAGCCTCAGAAATCCCCCTTATAAACGCGCCATAAATTGCCTGGCCTAATTATTTTTTAATAATCCATGCGCCAGACCGCCGATCACTAATCCCCAAAAAGCACTGCCAATCCCAAATAAAGACACCCCCGATGCAGTGATCAAAAACGTGATCAACGCCGCTTCACGTTTGGATTCACCCTGCAGCGCTGTCGACAAACTGGATCCGATGGTCGCCAACAGCGCCAAACCTGCAATTGCCATGACCAGCTCATTGGGAAACGCATTAAACAACCCCACAACCGTGGCGCCAAAAATACCTGTCAGCAGATAAAAACCACCGGCCCACATGGATGCCTGGTAACGTTTATTCGGATCAGGATCGGCATCTTTACCCATGCAGATAGCGGCTGTAATTGCGGCCAGGTTATAAGCAAAACCACCCAGCGGTGCCATCAACAATCCGGTTATTCCGGTCCAGGTCATTAACGGGGATGCCGGGGTGCGATAACCGTTGGCGCGAAGTGTGGCCATACCCGGCACATTTTGCGAAGCCATGGTGACGATAAACAAGGGGATACCGACACCGACCAATGCCGCCATCGAAAACTCGGGACGCGTTAGTACAGGAACCGCTATATCCAGGCGTATCGAATCGAATTCCACCAGCCCCGAGGCCGCGGCCAGAACACAGCCAGCCATCAGGGCGATCGGGATCACATAACGCGACCAATAGATTTTGCCCAGCAAATAGCTGGCTAACATAACCGAGACCAGCACCGCTTGTTGCTCTAGCGCACTGAATAGTTTCAGTCCAAAAGCCAATAACACACCGGCCAACATGGCCGAGGCCAGGGATTGAGGTATCCAACCCATCAATTTATCGAACCAGCCGGTTAACCCACAGAGGGTAATCAACGCCGAACTGAACAGGAACACCCCAATGGCTTCCGCCAGAGACACCCCGGATAAAGCCGTTACTAACAGGGCAGCACCCGGTGTTGACCAGGCCGTTAGTACCGGGTGTCGGTAGTAGAAGGAGAATCCGATACTGGTCAGCCCCATCCCGATACCTAATGCCCACAGCCAGGATCCAATCTGTTCCGGGGTTGCTCCGGCGGCATCGGCCGCCTGGAATATGATCGCTGCTGAACTGGTATACCCCACCAACACAGCAACAAAGCCCGCCGATAGTCTCGATACTGCCGCCATAACTCCCCCTGACACATGAATAAGCTTTTGTGCGTTATTACGCACAACGTAGACAAGCCTAGCACCTGTACGCTATAACGCACAACTACGGATTCATTCCGGATCATCGGTTCGGGACACACAGGAGATATCATGGATCAGGCCAATCAGTACCTGGCATCAACACTTCGCCAGCTACGGCAACACCGGGGCTGGAGTCTGGACCGCACCGCACAGGAAACCGGGGTCAGTAAGGCTATGCTCGGCCAGATTGAACGAGGGGAATCCAGCCCGACCATCGCAACCCTGTGGAAAATTGCCGGCGGCTTTCATTGTTCGCTATCGACATTCCTCGATACTCCCCAGGGTTCATTATCTGCAGAAATTCGCACAATAGCAGAACTACGCCAGCGACCCGCCCAGGATGAGATGTTGGTAGCCCCTCTATTTCCCTTCAATATCGAGCAGGGTTTCGAATGGTTCGAGCTGAGTTTACCGCCAGGCTATGAGCGCTTGTCAGAGCCCCACGAATGCGGTGTGACGGAATACGTCGTGGTATTAAAGGGATCTATTGAACTGTTTATCGACCAACAATGGGTCACCCTGGAGACGGGAAACGCCCTGCGCTTTGCTGCCGACCAACCTCATGGTTACCGTAATCGCAACGAGACCCAGGCGGTCTTTCATAACCTGATCCGATACCCGGACAAAGTAAAATAAACCTGGTTAGGTGACTGATCGATCAGGGTGTTTTACATTCGGCTTCTATCAAGGCGGACATCTCGGACAGGGAGCGTCCCTGTGAGATATCCTCATAAGCATTCAGGCCCACCATCAGCAACCAGGTGCAATACAACGGCGTGCCCAGCCAGATAAACCCTTTTATTCGTGCGGCAGTGCCGCGCCTGACTCTCGTGTTAAACAGCACCGGCATGCCCGGTGGGGGAGCAATACCGGTTCGCACAATTCGCAAGCCATAACTGCCCAACCACAACGACAACAACCAAAAAGAGCCGGGCAGCCACAAGGTAAAATAGAGTAGGCCTAACAGGGAGAGTGGCCAGCCGAGCAGCTTAGTGCAATTTTCTGGATCAAAAGTCGCCAGAATCAAACCCGGCACCGTCAACACTACAAGCAACAACAAAGGGATGGCATGGTAACGTAACGCGGCGACACCGGATGCCTGCACTCTTTCAGGCTCCTGCTCAGATGGCTTCAGTCTCGAGTCATCTTTCTTTGAGGTGCGATCATCACCAGGCTGGTTATCACTCATCTATTATCCTTAACACGCCGCCACGTTTCGACAGAATCCAACCTTAAACTCGGCGCCGCCTACTCGTGTAACTGAAGCGTAAATTGCTCACCGTGGAATTCGAGCACATCGCCCGATAACATCTTGCGGCGCTTGCGAGTTTCAACCTCGCCATTGACCAATACCTGCCCTTCGGCGATGGCAGACTTTGCATCACCACCGCTGGCGACCATCCCTTCGAATTTAAGGATCTTAAACAGCTCGACGGGCTCTCGGATAATTTCGATGGTTCTCATATAGGGGTACGTAATGGCTCCATAGGGCCAGGTCAATGTAATTGGCAGCTATCCTATCAGATTTCGCCCAAAGATCATTCAACGCTTGTAGACGCTCTGCTGGGTCAAGATATAAAGCGCCTCGACTTTTTCCCGTGCCCAGGGGGTTTTGCGCAAAAACTTCAGACTCGACTTCACCGAAGGATCGTGGGTAAAACAACGGATAGAAATCTTCCGCCCCAGTTCATCCCAACCATAGTGCGCTTCAAGCTGGGTCACGATCTGCTCCAGGGTAATACCATGCAATGGATTGTTAGGTTGGGTATCAGTCACGACCAGTCCCCTCTGCGTCGGCTTCGAACATCACGTGCAGTTTATTACCATCCAGGTCGCGACAGTAGGCGCCATAATACCGAGGCCGATAACGAAATCCCGGCGCGCCTTCATCAATGCCGCCTAACTCGATAGCCAACCGATGAAAGCCATCTACCGCGGTATTACTGGTCGCTCGAAAGGTCACCTGAGTACCATTACCGAACGATGCCGCCTGTCCATCATAGGGTGTCAGAACCCAAAAGCAGCTCTTCCCACCGGCTGGACCATAGCCAATTTCATTATCGACTTCCATCGTCCTCACCATACCCACACTGGCCAGCAGTCGATCGTAAAATACACCCGCCCGTGCCAGATCATTGGTCCCCAGACAAACACCATGCAACATAAAACACACTCCCAGGTAGGCACAAACACAACAGCCTGTTTACCGATACGAGCACATCATAGGGATTCCCGGACTAAAACCAAAGCCTGTCAACTTGCACCGGTAAAAAAACATCCCCCTGCCAACAACAAGAAGGAGGATGCAAAGGGAATACCGCATGATCTTCACCCATAGAACCGAGCCCTGCTATTCGCCGTGTGCGGGTTGATGGCCATAACGAATCCGCAACGCTTCCACCTCCGACTCAGGAATCAGATTCACCGGCTGGTTGTTCAGTAATAGGGTAATACGCGCACTCTCTTCCAGCTCCTCAATGGCGTACATGGCGCTGTTGAGATCCGTCCCCGCCACAATCGGCCCATGATTCGCCATCAGGACGCCGGCCGTTTGACCGGCAACTCCGGCCACTGCGGCGGCCAGACGATCATCGCCAGGGGCAAAATAGGGCACTCGCTTCACCTGACCCAGACGGATCAGTAGGTAGGGCGTTAACGGTGGAAATAAGTGTTCATCGGGCACGTCGAGGCAGGACAGGGCCGTCGAATAGGGACTGTGCAGATGAATCACGGCCCCGGCATCGCTACGCTGATCGTAAAACGCCCGATGCAAAATAAACTCTTTCGAGGGTCTCTCACCACTGACCCATTCGCCACGATAATCCAGCAAACTGAGCTTATCGGCCTCCAGAAAACCGATGCAGGAGTTGGTCGGTGTAATAAGGAAACCGCTCTCCAGACGTACGCTGATATTGGCAGAAGCGCCCCGGGTCAAGCCACGTTCAAATAGAGATCGGCCAACCCGCACCAGCTCCTGCCGACCTTCCGTTTCCGAATACATCATTGCGCCTCCACCACTTCGTTGATTGATAACCGCTTTTAACCGGTCATGCCTGCCTCAGTCAGCTGTATGGCTTTCGTGAAGAACTGCTCATCACCGAAATTACCCGATTTCAGCACCAGCAGCAGATCCGGCTGCGCCAGTGGCTGAATCACCGGAACCCCGGGGGCGACCGATGGACCCACGCGAAAGCTGCGCAAATCCAGCGCCTGGGTGACCGCGCCAGAGGTTTCGCCACCCGCCACAATAAGACGACCAAACCCTGCACTGCGCGCTCGCTGCGCCAGTTCGGAAAAGACTGACTCCAATAAATCTGAAATCTTATGACCGAGTCTGGATTGCGCTTGGCTAACCTGCTCAGGCGTATCAGAGCTGTACAGCAAGCAAGGCTGGTCCCCCTGTTCGAGCAACCACTGCCAGATATGATCAACCGTCTCTTCTCCGCTGACCAGTCGAGCAGGATCCATTCGTCGTCCCGGAAAATGCTTCAGGAAATACGCTACCTGCCCTCGCGTCGCCTCTGAACAACTGCCCGCCAACACCAATGCACGCCCCGGGGCAGTAAGAGATAGCTCACCGGTCTCCGAGTTATTTCTCCCATGCTGCCGGGCCAGCATTTCCGCCAGACCGGAACTACCCGACAGGAAGGGCTGATCAGAAAACGCTTGAGCCAGCGAGTCGGCGTGCCGGTCATTAAAGTGATCGGCTACCAGATAGCACTGATCTGTGGTCAATTGTTGCAACCAGGCCCGAATTGCGGGCTCACCCTGTTCAATAATCGTATGGGGCAGGTTTACGGCCTGATGCTGCCCCTGGCATTCCATCAAGGAGCATAGGTTCGACTCTCGCATCGGCGTCAGGGGATGAAAACGCATGCTACTGTCCGAGAGCTGCTGGCCATTAACAAACAGATGGCCTCGATACACCGTGCGACCATTAACCGGCAAAGCAGGGCTCACCAGCGCCGTATGCAGATCAAATGCCTGTAATACCGCATCGATGACCGGTCCTATATTGCCCTGCTCGGTCGAGTCAAAGGTCGAGCAGTATTTGAAGAACAACTGACAATTGTCAGCCTGGTTGCGCAACCACTGAAAACTGGCCAGGGATTGCTTCACCGCATCCGCTACCGGCGCCGTTCGGGATTTCAGTGCGATAACAACCGCTTGCGTTTCTGGTGCCGGATGCCAGTTTTTATCCGGCACGCCGTCAATCATCTCTGTGTTGAGACCACCCTTGACCAGAAACGAGGCCATATCACTGGCTCCCGTAAAATCATCGGCGACGCAACCCAGCCTTAGCTTTGGCATACAACCTCCAGACTGTGATATAAGTGCGCTAATTAAACATTGCTCAAATTAACGTATACATTAAACAGTAATCTAACGCATATCGCCAATCTATGATGAACAGCCCCAGTACCAAGAAGCCCAAATTGTCCGAACAGGTGTTCGATCGCCTGCGAGAAATGGTTTTACACAACGAACTCAAGGTGGGTAATTACTATCTCGAGCAGGAACTGGCAGAGCAGCTAGGCACATCCCGTACGCCACTGCGTGAGGCGGCCATTCGCCTGGAACAGGAAGGGCTGGTCAATATCATTCCCCGGCGCGGCGTCTTTATTCGCCCGGTTTCGGCCAAGGAGATGAAGGAGATCTACGAAGTGCTCTCTTGCCTGGAGGTCGCGGCAATCAAATCAGTCTGTCGCCAAAAACTGGCCGGGGAAAGGCTAGCGGAACTGGAAGCCGCACAAACAGCGATGAAAGAAGCCTTGGCTAAAGATGACCTGGAATGCTGGGCTTTGAACGACAAACGCTTTCATCAGTTACTGGTCGAATTTTCCGATAACCACGAGCTGAGCCGACTGGTGAATGGTTACTGGGATAAAACCGACCGTGTACGCAACCTGACCCTGCGCTTGCGCAAGCCACCCCAGCAATCCACCGAGGAACACCGTGAGGTGATCGAAGCCCTGAAAGCGGGGGATGCCGAACACGCCTCGCAGTTGCACATTCAGCATCGTCAGCGTGCCTCGGATGAATTAACCAAACTGCTCGAGGTACTGGATCACGCTTTCGGCTAGTGGCCCTTTAGCCAAGAGCCAGCAACTCTTCGAGCATTAGATCAGAGGCGCATCTCGATGCCGCGGGACGCCATATAGGCCTTGGCTTCGGGCACACTGTATTCACCAAAGTGAAAAATACTCGCGGCCAGCACCGCATCGGCACCACCCTGGGTAATGCCATCGACCAGGTGATCGAGATTACCAACACCGCCGGAGGCGATGACCGGAATACCAATGCGATCACTGATGGCCCGGGTAACGCCCAGATCATAGCCCTGTTTGACCCCGTCCTGATCCATACTGGTCAGCAGAATTTCTCCGGCGCCCAGGGCTTCCATTTTCGCCGCCCATTCGACCGCGTCCAGCCCCGTGGGTTTGCGACCGCCGTGGGTAAAGATCTCCCAACGATCCGACTCTCCCGGTTGGCTGACCATCTTGGCGTCAATCGCGACCACAATGCATTGGGAACCAAAGCGGGCAGCGGCCTCGCCAACAAATTCCGGGGTAAACACTGCGGCGGTATTGATCGCAACCTTATCGGCACCGGCGTTAAGCATGGTACGGATATCCTCGATCTTGCGAATGCCACCGCCAACGGTTAGCGGAATAAACACTTCACTGGCCATGCGCTCAACGGTGTGTACGGTGGTATCACGACCCTCGTGACTGGCGGTAATATCGAGAAAGGTGATCTCGTCGGCACCCTGCTCATCGTAACGCTTGGCAACCTCGACCGGATCGCCCGCATCGCGGATATCGACAAACTGAACCCCTTTCACCACGCGCCCGTTTTCAACATCGAGGCAGGGTATAATGCGTTTCGCCAGACCCATGCTAGTACTCCTTTAGCCCTTGTCGCAGAACTGTTGGGCTTCGGCAACATCCAGCGTGCCTTCGTAAATCGCGCGCCCGGTGATAGCACCCAGAATGCCCTGGGCAGCAACGCTCTTGAGCGCTCGAATATCATCCATATTGGTAATGCCGCCAGAGGCAATAATCGGAATGTTAACGCTCTGCGCCAGCTTCAACGTGGCTTCCACGTTCACGCCCTGCATCATGCCATCGCGAGCGATGTCCGTGTAGACAATCGACTCGACGCCATCCGACTCAAACTTGCGGGCCAGCTCGACCACCGGTTGATCTGATACCTCGGCCCAGCCGTCGGTGGCAACAAAGCCGTCTTTGGCATCCAGCCCGACAATCACCTTGCCCGGAAACGCGCGGCAGGCTTCGCCGACAAACTCGGGCTCCTTGACCGCCTTGGTGCCGATGATGACGTAGGAGACCCCGGCCCGCACATAGGATTCGATGGTTTCGAGGGAGCGAATGCCGCCACCAATCTGGACCGGCAGATCAGGGTAAGCGGCGGCAATTTCCCGTACCACTTCGCCGTTAACCGGCTCACCGGCAAAAGCCCCATTAAGATCCACCAGGTGCAGGCGGCGGCAGCCGGCATCGACCCAACGCTTGGCAGCGTCGGCCGGGCGATCGGTAAACACGGTGGCGTCTTCCATCAGCCCCTGGCGCAGGCGCACACAGGCACCATCTTTAAGGTCAATAGCAGGGATAATTAGCATGGTTCGTTTCCTGAAAAATCGTCACAAAAGAGTAAAGTACTGGCAACCATCCAGAGTTCGAATATCAGGGTTGCCAGTTAACAAAATTCTGGAGCAGGCGCAGGCCGTCGGCAGCACTCTTCTCGGGATGAAACTGGGTCGCAAACAGGTGACCATCGGCGATCATGACATCGAAATCGGTACCGTAATGGCAACGACCGACCACCTGGTTCGCCTGAGCCGCTCTCGCATAATAGCTGTGGACAAAGTAAAACCGGGCCCGGTTTTCGATACCCGCACACAGAGGATGATCGATCACCTGCTCGACCTGGTTCCAGCCCATATGCGGCACCTTGAGGCGCTCGCCATTGGCTTCCTTGAGGTCACGACCAAAAAACTTGACCTCGCCGGGTAACAAACCGATGCAGTCCACGCCATCATTCTCTTCGCTGCGCTCAAACAGGGCCTGCATACCAACACAGATGGCCAGCACCGGCTTGTTTTTCACCACTTCACGAACAATGTCATCCACACCCAGACGGCGAATCTCGGCCATGCAATCACGAATAGCCCCGACCCCGGGAAATAACACGCGATCGGCCGCCAGGATGGTCTCCGCATCGGGGGTTACCAGCACCCGGGTGTTGGCATCGCTGACATGCTCAAGCGCCTTGGCGGCGGAATGCAGATTGCCCATGCCATAGTCGATTACTGCGATCGTTTTCATCGTTTAACTGTCCACTGCATTAATTGCCCAACCCATCTTCCAAGCCTGCGTAAGGAAGGGCTCAAACGGGCTTGGAAATCGGTTGATACTGACTAGAGCGTTCCCTTGGTCGAGGGCATAACACCCGCCATACGCGGATCGGGTTCCACCGCCATACGCAACGCACGGCCGAAGGCCTTGAACACGGTTTCGGCCTGGTGGTGGCTGTTGATACCGCGCAGGTTGTCGATGTGTAATGTCAGCAGGGCGTGGTTAACGAAACCCTGGAAAAACTCCTGGAACAGGTCAACGTCAAAATTGCCGATACGGGCACGGGTAAAGGTGATGTTGTAGTCCAGCCCGGGACGACCGGAAAAATCGATTACGACCCGTGACAGGGCTTCATCCAGAGGCACATAACTGTGGCCATAACGGGTGATGCCCTTCTTGTCGCCCAACGCCTTGGCAAAGGCCTGTCCCAGCGTGATACCGATATCTTCGACAGTGTGGTGATCGTCGATTTCGTTGTCGCCCTTGGCGGTGACATCGATATCGATCATGCCGTGGCGGGCGATCTGGTCCATCATATGATCGAGAAAGGGAACGCCGGTATCAAACTGGCTACGGCCCTGGCCATCCAGATTAATGGTGACACGGATCTGGGTTTCCAGGGTATTGCGTTCGACGCTGGCGACGCGGTCGCTCATGATGACTCTTACTCCATGGCTGGGGGTCGCTCTCGGGCGGCTCCCCGTTGATCAAGGGCTCGAATTATAAGGCTTTACGAGCGTCGGTGCTACGTCACAAATTTAGCCCCTCTGCCCCCCTGTTCCTGCCCTATGGGTCTGGGTACACTGATCCCCTGACAGCCATTAGCCGGCAACCAGCAGAGTAACCCGACTGAACCACCAAGGAGAGCAACAGCACATGGAGCAGGTAGAACTGGCCATCATTGGCGCCGGCGCCGTGGGCCTCGCGGTCGCACGAGCCATGGCCCTGCGCGGCCAGGAAAGCTTTGTTCTGGAACAGCACCAGCAGATTGGTTTCGAAACCAGCAGCCGCAACAGCGAAGTGATCCACGCCGGCATCTACTACCCAACCGGCTCACTCAAGGCGCAGCTGTGCGTGCGCGGCAAGGACCTGCTCTACGAGTACTGTGCGCAGCAGGAGATTCCCCATCGACGCTGCGGCAAACTGATAGTCGCCTGCGATGCCAGCGAACATTCGCAACTGAACACCATCGAAGCCCGAGCCATCGCCAACGGCGTCACCGACCTGCAATGGCTCGACGGCTCAGCCGTGCACGAACGCGAGCCCGAACTCAGGGCCCACAGCGCTCTCTGGTCCCCGTCGACCGGCATCATCGATAGTCATGCTTTTATGCAAAGCTGCCAGTTCGAGGCCGAACGCCTGGGCACCATGTGCTTGCTCGATACCCGCGTGGTTGGACTGGCGCATACGGGCAAGGAGTTTATCGTCCAGGCGGTCACCGCGGGGGAAGAATACGAATTTGCCTGCCATCAGCTGATCAATTGCGCCGGGCTGCATGCACAAACCCTGGCCAGCCAACTTGGCGGCTACGATACCAACCTGATCCCTGAGCTGCATTACTGCAAGGGGCACTATTTCTCACTGAGCGGTGCGCGCCCCTTTAACCATCTGATCTATCCCGTCCCGGAACGCAACACCACTGGCCTAGGCATCCACGCCACCCTGACCCTCGACGGTCAGGTGCGGTTTGGCCCCGATACCCGCTACGTCGACGAGCTCGATTATTCCGTACCAGCCGACCTGGCCGAGACCTATTACCGTACCATTCGACGCTACTACCCAGGGCTGGCCGATCACAGCCTACAAGCCGATTACTCCGGTATTCGCCCCAAGCTGCAAGGTCCGGGAGAGCCCTTTGCCGACTTTTGCCTGCAGGGGCCAGAAAGCCATGGCGTACCAGGTTTACTGCACTGTTTTGGTATCGAAAGTCCGGGACTGACCGCCGCCATGGCGATCGCCGAACAGCTGGTCCAACGGTTGGATCCCAACCCATAATCTGGCAGGCTGCTGCCGCTCCGTTTACTGCCCATTAGCAAGGACCCCCGTTATGAAAACCCTGCTCAAAGTTAGCTTGATTATTCTGGCCCTGGTGGCCCTGTTGCTGATAGCGGCTCTGGTGATCATTCCCCTGCTGGTCAATCCCAACGACTATAAGCCCCAGTTGCAACAACTGGTGCATGAGCAAACGGGTATGGAGCTGGTGATCGATGGCGATATCGGGTTGTCGATCTTTCCCGTATTGGGCTTTGAACTGGAACAGTTAGCGCTTACCAACCAACAGCAACCGTTAGCACAACTGGGTTATGCCCGAGCAGCCTTAAGGTTACTGCCGTTGCTGTCTGGCACCGTTGAAATGCAGGCGCTGGAGCTGGACGGCCTGGATCTCAACCTGGTTAAGGATGCCCAGGGCCAGGCCAACTGGACACTGCCCCCCGCCTCATCGCAACAGCCTCAACCAGTCACCAAGCAGCCACCCACTGACAATACTGCCGTGACACAAGCTGCCCCTCAGGAGCAAGCCAGCGATCAGCAACCGATTGCACTCAATATCGATCAGGTTCGCATTCTCAATATCTCTGTTCACTACCGCGATCAGCAACAGGGTCAAGACTATCGGCTTGACAAGATGAGCCTGCAGACCGGAGCGATTGTTCCCGGACAACCCTTCGCGCTTGAACTCGAATTCAATCTGACCAGCCAGTCTCCAGTGCTCGGCTTACAAACCCGGCTCAGCGCACAGACCCAATTTGATCTGATCGGCCAACGTTATCGCCTGAATCAGCTGCAGCTGGATGGCCAACTCAGCGGCGAAGCCACCGCCAGCAAAACCGTTCCGATCTCGTTGCAGGGTGATATCGACCTGGACCTGAATCGTGACACCCTGCGGCTCGACAATCTCGCCCTGAGCCTGGCCAACCTGAAGGCTTTCAGCACCTTGCAGGTCGCCTCCCTCGAGCCCATAAAATATCAGGGACAGGTTGAGCTGCCCGCCTTTGACCTCAAGGCCCTGCTTGACGCGCTGGGCCAACCGGCCATCGATACCCGCAACCCCAAGGCACTGAAAGCCATCTCATTGCAGGCCGACCTCAGTGGCAATGACAACAGTGTCGCCTTCAATAAGCTGTCACTTGGCCTCGACAACAGTCAGTTCAACGGCCAGGTTTCTCTGCCCGATATCGCTAACCAGGCATTGCGGTTCACCCTGAAAGGCGACCACCTCAACCTTGATGATTATCAGCCACCCACCAACGACCAGAGCGGCTCCGACAACCCGGCAGCCAGCGGCTCTGACACCTCCCAACAACAGCGCACCACCAAGCCATCCTGGGATGACAGCCCCCTGTTGCCCGTTGAGACCCTCAAGACCCTGAACATCATTGGCGCCCTCACTCTGGATCAGCTGGTCGCCAGCGGCGTCACCGT
Organism: Aestuariirhabdus haliotis; assembly: GCF_023509475.1. Classification (NCBI taxonomy): domain Bacteria; kingdom Pseudomonadati; phylum Pseudomonadota; class Gammaproteobacteria; order Oceanospirillales; family Aestuariirhabdaceae; genus Aestuariirhabdus; species Aestuariirhabdus haliotis. The sequence continues at coordinate 67,757 of NZ_JAKSDZ010000016.1, forward strand.
CAGCGAAGCGGACCTTAAATTCAGCGCCCGGAAAGGCTTGTTAAAACTGGAGCGTCTGAGCGGCACCGCCTTCGATGGCCAGTTCAATAAAAACGCCACCCTGGACCTGAACCGCAGCCCTATCACCATCAGCGCCAACGTCACGATGGAAAAAGTCGATATCAGCGAAGTGCTAAAATTGGCAACGCCCGAGGAACCGGCCGCTCGAGGTCGGGCCAGCATCAACACCCGCATTACCGCTCGCGGCAATAGCCAATACAAGATTATCAACAGCCTCAACGGCACCACTCGTTTTAACATCAGCGAAGGCGCCCTGCTGGGGAGCAACCTTAACAAGCTGGTATGCAGTGCCGTGGCGCGCGTGCGCAAAAAGGACCTGGCTGAACAGCAATGGGCGGATGAAACCCCCTTCAAACAACTTGGAGGCAGCTTTAACATTGTTAACGGTGTCGCCACTAACAGGGACCTGATCGCCTCCATGAACAACCTCAAACTGGGTGGTGACGGCGCTATCAATCTGCCGAAAAGGCGCTTTGATTACCACCTGGGGCTGACCCTTCTGGGCAATCAGGCGGACCAGGACGAAGCCTGCCAGATCAACGAGCAGTATGGTGATATCGTCTGGCCTGTGCGCTGTCGAGGCCCCTTCGACGGCGGCCAGGGTCAGTGCGGAATCGATCAGGAGCGTCTGGCTAATGAAATCGGGAAACAGGCCGTCCGCGAAGGCAAAAAACGCCTCAACAAAAAGCTCGATAAAGTGTTCAAGAAATGGTTCGAGAAAAAAGACTGATGCGTACTCAACAGGCGTTCAGTGACGCCGTACTCGCCTGGTTCGACCTGCACGGCCGTAAAACCCTGCCCTGGCAGCAACAGATCTCCAGTTATCGCGTCTGGATCTCGGAGATCATGCTGCAACAGACTCAGGTTGCCACGGTTATTCCCTATTTCGAGCGCTTTATGGCCCGCTTTCCGACCGTCGAGGCGCTGGCCGTGGCGGAGCAAGACGAAGTCCTGCATCTCTGGACCGGGCTCGGTTATTACGCCCGAGCCCGCAACCTGCATGCCGCGGCTAAACAGATCTGTGACCAGGGCTCATTTCCCGAAGGTGTTGAAGCGCTGGAACAATTACCCGGTATTGGTCGCTCGACCGCCGGGGCTATTGCCGCCATCGCCCAGGGCCAGCGCGCGCCTATTCTGGACGGCAATGTCAAACGAGTGCTGTGCCGTTTCGACGCAGTCGAGGGTTGGCCCGGACAAACCGCTACCAGTAAAACCCTGTGGCAACTGGCCGAGCAATACACCCCCGACGCCCGCGTAGGTGACTATACCCAGGCGATGATGGATCTGGGTGCTACCCTTTGCACCCGCAGCAAACCGGCTTGCGAGCGTTGCCCGCTGCAAACGGATTGCATCGCCCAGCGTACCGGCCAGCAGGCCGAGTTCCCCCACCGCAAACCGAGCAAAACCAAACCCGTTCGCGAAACCCGTATGCTGATGCTGGTGAATGAACGGGGCGAAGTGCTGCTCAACAAGCGTCCCCCGAGCGGCATCTGGGGCGGTCTCTGGAGCCTGCCCGAACTGCCCACAGAAGCCGAGCCGCAAAACCATGCCGCCCAGCACTGGCAGCTGACAATTAACCCGGCGGAAGCCTGGGACAGCTTTACCCACACCTTCAGCCATTACCACTTGCAGATCACGCCGCTCAAATCATTGCTGGCCAAACCGAGCGCCGGAGTCATGGAAGAGGGGCGCTGGCTCTGGTATAACATGCAGCGACCCCAGGACCTTGGACTGGCGGCTCCGGTCAAGATGTTACTGGACAAGCTGGCCAGCCAGCTGTAAACCTGACTCGCTATCGCATTCGTTTAATCAGGAGGACGCCATGTCCCGCACCGTATACTGCGCCAAGCTAAAAAAGGAAGCCGATGGCCTGGCTCTGCCCCCCTATCCGGGTGCCAAAGGCCAGTGGATCTACGACAACATCTGCGAAGAGGCCTGGAAGCAGTGGCAAGACCACCAGACTCGCCTGATCAACGAAAAACAACTGAGCATGATGAACCCGGCAGACCGCAAGTTCCTGATGGAGCAGATGGACAAGTATTTCGCCGGGGAAGACTTTGAGGCAGCCGAAGGTTACGTTCCCGAGCAGAAGTAAAACCCCTGCCTGTCGACTATTTTTCAACCACCTGGGACTATGGCTAAAAAAACCGCCCCGCCCCCTTGACTCAATACGGCCTGGACGGTTTAATAGCGCCCCGTTGCCCGGATAGCTCAGTCGGTAGAGCAGAGGATTGAAAATCCTCGTGTCGGTGGTTCGATTCCGCCTCCGGGCACCACATACGATCCTTAACCGAAGGGATATACGAAAAGCCTGCTAGCGATAGCGGGTTTTTTTGTGTCTGGAAATCCTCGTGCCGGTGGTTCGGCCCTTTCCAATCTGGGCCTCCGGGCACCACATAC